>JAHQVI010000128.1 GCA_019634405.1 Hyphomicrobiales bacterium | reverse complement strand
TGAGCGTGTAGGACAGGAACGGCAACAGCGTGTTCAGCCACATTTCCGCACCGCCCAGCATTACGCCGAGCCGCGTTCCAAAGCGGGACCAGAGCGGCTTGACGTTGCGAACTCGCTTTAGATCCCTGGCGATATCGCTGCTGCGAACCCCCTCATCATAGGCCGCGAGAGTGTCATTGCTGCGGTCGGCGATGATAGCTTCGAAGGCGGCTTCGGCAGCGAGAACACCGGACAGGATCGCATTGTGCGAGCCTTTGATGCGCGGAACATTGACCATGCCCGCCCCACAGCCGAGCAACGCCCCGCCGGGAAATGCGAGCTTGGGCAGCGATTGCCAGCCGCCTTCGGTGATTGCGCGCGCGCCATATCCGATACGCTTTGCGCCCTGCAGCATTTTCGCGATGGACGGATGCGTCTTGAAGCGCTGGAATTCGTCGAATGGCGACAGATAGGGGTTCTGATAGTTCAGATGGACGACGAAACCGATCGCGACGAGATTGTCTCCATAGTGGTAGAGAAAGGAGCCGCCGCCCGTGCGGTTATCCAGCGGCCATCCCATTGTGTGCTGAACGAGGCCGGGCTTGTGATTCTCCGGCGCAATCTGCCATAGCTCCTTGAGGCCGATGCCATATTTCTGCCGCTCGGCATTATCGCGAAGGCCGAACATCGGCACAAGCTGCTTCGTCAGCGAGCCATGCGCGCCTTCCGCAAACAGCGTATAGCGCCCCCGCAGCTCCATGCCCTGCTCGAAACTATCCTTGGGCTGGCCGTTATGATCAACACCCATACTCCCCGTTGCCACGCCCGCGACCGAGCCATCTTCATTGCGCAGAATTTCACTGGCCGGAAAACCCGGATAGATCTCCGCCCCCAGATTGGCGGCGTGTTCGCCAAGCCAACGTGTCAGATCGCCGAGGCTGACAATGTAATTCCCATGATTGCTCATCAACGGAGGCATCAGGAAATTGGGAATACGCAAATCGCCGCCCGGTCCCATATAGATGAACCTGTCATCCTCGACCTTCTGCTCAACGGGAGCGCCGAGTTCGTGCCAATCGGGAATAAGCCGGTTCAACCCCGACGGATCGATCACCGCGCCGGACAGGGTATGCGCGCCGATCTCCGAGCCCTTTTCCAGGACAACCACGGAGATATCACGATCATGCTCCTCCGCCAGCTGACGCAATCTGATCGCCGCGGAAAGCCCTGCGGGCCCGCCGCCGGCAATGACAACATCGAAATCCATGCTTTCGCGTTCAACGCTGACAGCGCTCTGCTCAGTCATCTTTCCCTCTTCGTCGCGCTGGAAAGCCGCTTTGTTCCGCGCAATTTATCATCGAAATAGCCGTTTTTTGGAATTGTTGTAATTGCTATGCTAAACAGGACGCAAGCAATTACCTGACAGAACCCCATCGGACTGACCTCTTCATGCAGGAACCTGGCAAATTTTCAGAGAAAAGCGCAATAGAACTGCTGCGCTGGTATCAGGCGATGGGCGTCGACGAAACGATTTCCGAAACGCCGCTCGACTGGTCCTCGTTGCAGGATACCAAAGCACTGCTCCCACAACCAGCCCCTGCGACGAACAGGCCGGATAACCGCCGCACGTCTGCCAGATCTGCCGCGCCTCCCCCGCAGGCGCCGGTCTCTGCGCCCGCCCATAAACCGGCCCATGTCAACCTTCCAGCCGCCACGCTCGCCGCCCGCGACCTGGCCGCCAAAGCATCGGATCTTCAAGGCCTTGAACGCACTCTGGCTGAATTTGACGGCTGCGCTCTAAAGAAAACTGCGAAAAACCTCTGCTTCGCGCGTGGAAACCCGCAAGCGCGGTTGATGCTGATCGGCGAAGCGCCGGGCCGTGACGAGGATTTGAGCGGAAAGCCGTTTGTCGGGCGAGCGGGGCAGTTGCTTGACAAGATGCTGACGGCCATCGGCCTGACGCCGGATGATGTCTATGTCACCAATGTCGTCTACTGGCGTCCGCCGGGTAATCGTACCCCGACGCCGCATGAAGTGCAGGCATGCCAACCGTTCCTTGAACGGCATATCGAGTTGGCCGGGCCGGAGATGATCGTGCTTCTGGGCGGCGCGGCGGCAAAACAGATGCTGGCCACCGAGCAGGGCATCATGAAGCTGCGCGGCAAATGGAAGTCGATCGAGATCGCGGGCAAGCCGATCAAGACATTGGCGACGCTGCATCCGGCCTTCCTTTTACGCAATCCGGTGTCGAAAAGACTGGCCTGGCGCGATCTGCTGACGATTCAGGCCGCGCTCGAAGGTAAGGGAGACTAAGCGCCTCCCAATAACCCGGGAATACGGCGGTCAGCCTCGCTTCAGCGACCGCAGGAGCGCCTTTGCGCTCAACGCCCCGGTTAGTTGCGCGGCGAGCAGATAGACCAGCGCCCCGCCGCCGACGAGAGCGGCAAGAGCGACAATCTGAATAGCCGCGCCATTCGCCGGCGCAAACAGGGATGCCAGCGGCATGGTCGCTCCCCACAGGACGGCGGCCATGATCAGGCTGGAGACGAAAATCATTGCGCCGCGCTTCTTCAACTGCCCGTCGGGGACGAAATCACCACGGCGAATGAGCGTGCCGCCCAGCAATATCGCATTGGTCCATGCAGCAAGGCTGGTAGCAATCGCAATGCCGACATGGCCAAGCACGAAAAACATGCTGAACGATCCGGCGATGTTCACCGCAGCGCTGATCCCGGCATAGATCATCGGCGTGCGCGTATCTTCACGTGCGAAAAAGCCCGGCTGAAACACCTTGATCATGACGAAAGCAGGAAGACCGCAGGCAAACGCCGTCAGGGCGGCCGCAACCGCCTGCGTATCGACGGAGGTAAATGCGCCGCGCTCGAACAGAACCTGTATGATCGGCTCGGGAATGACGCAAAGCGCCGCCGCCGCGGGCAATGTCAGCAGAAGGGCAAATTCCAGCGCCCTGTTATGGCTCCGCATGGCTTCTGCGCCGTTCCCGGAAGCCAGCCTTGCCGATAGCTCAGGCAGCAGGACGACCCCGATCGCAATGCCGACAAGTCCGAGCGGGAGCTGATTGATGCGGTCGGCATAATAGATATAGGACACCGCGCCTTCCGCGAGGGACGCAATCATCGTTCCGATCAGCAGGTTGATCTGCGTGATCCCCGCCGTCAGCACGCCGGGACCGGCCAGGACGAAAAGGCGGCGTACGCCCGGCGTCAGGCGGGGAAAACGGAAACCGAGATCCATGCCATGACGCCACGCCATATATGCCAGCATAGCAAGCTGCGCAAAACCGGAGAAGGCAACCGCCCAGGCCAGAATGATCGCCGCTTCGGGCCGGTTATGCATGCCCAGCGAGGCGGCAATGATCATTGCGCCTATCGCCACGATATTCAGGATAATGGGCGCGGCCGCCGCGGCGGCGAACCGGCCCATGGCGGTGAGAATGCCTGCCGAAAGCGCGGTTAGCGACATGCAGAACAGATAGGGAAAGGTTATCCGGGTCAGCAACACGGCAAGATCGAACTTTTCCGGATCTCCAACAAAGCCCGGCGCAATCAGCGTCACCAGATATGGCATGGCGATTTCTGCCGCGATGGACGCCGCCAGCAGCATAAACATCAACATCGCCAGCGCTTCCTCGGCGAAGCGTCTTGCCGCGCGGAGACCGCCTTCCTGCAAACGCCGCGTCAGCAGCGGAACGAACGCGGCGTTGAATGCGCCTTCGGCAAACAGCGAGCGAAACAGGTTCGGCAAACGGAACGCCACGAAAAAGGCGTCCGAAATCGCGCCTGCGCCGATGACGCTGGCGATCATGACGTCGCGCGTAAAGCCGAGAACCCGGCTTATGGCCGTAAAACCACTGACCGTAGCGATGGACCGATAAAGTTTCATAAGCTGGCCAATAGCCGCCCTTCATGGCCAGCGCAAGATGGCATAACCGTTAGACCTCAAAATTTTCAGGAATCAGATCACCATCCGTCTCAAAGGCTTCGAGCAAACCTTTGCGCAGTTTCTTTTGTGTTGATTCGCGCGTGATTTTCTTAAGATTCTGGTCAGTTACATAAAATACGTCGACCGCCTTCTCTCCAAAAGTCGCAATCTGGGCAGAGTAGATTTCGATCTTCAAAGTTGTAAGAATGCGAGCAAGATCGAACAGAAGCCCCGTCCTGTCGCGGCCGCTGACCTCAATGACGGTGAGTTCTTCGGAGAGCGAATTGTCAATGCTTACGCTCGGATCGACGTGAAAAGCCTCCAGCCGTCCGCGTGGGCGCAATTTCTGCCGAACCATGCTGCGCAGATCCCGCTTGCCCCTGATCGCAAGCTCAATATTCCTGGCGAGCCGCTCGGCCATCTCGACCTCTTCGTCCTCATTCGGAACCCGGCGCTGCAGGGACACCGCATTCAGCGCCATACCGTCCAGTGTCGTGGAAAAGCTCGCACTGACAATGCTGGTCTTCGCCGCCGCGCACGCGCCCGCCATCAAAGCGACAAGACCCGGCGCATCCTTCATCCAAAGCGTCAGCTCGGTGAGCGCGCTGAAGCTGTCCGTATGAATATCCACCGCCAGGTCAAGCTTCGCGCGCTCCGCCCGGCCGATCAACCTTGCATGCTGCTTCTGATGTTCCAGATCCGTGCGTAGCCAGTAGGCGCTGGCCTGACGCTTGATAAAAGCGTCAGCATCAATATCTTCGTACTCTGCCACGGCTTCGCGGAACTCGTCCTTCGCCAGATTGATGCGGGTCTCGCGTGGCGCGCTCGTCTGTCCGCCCGTCAGTAACGGCTCGGTTTCATAATAAAGCTGGCGGAGAAGCTGGCCTTTCCAG
This sequence comes from Hyphomicrobiales bacterium, assembly GCA_019634405.1. Taxonomy (GTDB): domain Bacteria; phylum Pseudomonadota; class Alphaproteobacteria; order Rhizobiales; family Rhodomicrobiaceae; genus JAHQVI01. Next base: position 2,844 of record JAHQVI010000128.1, on the reverse strand, counting down.
CCGGTCCACACGCCGGGACCGACGGCGCGGATATCAGCCGCGGTCAGTATGATCAGCAGCATCATCATCTCGCGCCGCTGAACGATGGCGGAAAAATCACGGATCGTCTTGGTTTCCTGCAGATCGCGGCTTTGCGCAAACTGGCTCATGACCAGATGGTTTTCCACCAGCCATGCAGCGATCGCTGTTTCGTCAGGACGCAACCCCAGCCTCGGCCCCATCTCGCGGGTTATGCGCGCGCCTGCGACAGAGTGATCTTCATCGCGCCCCTTGGCGATGTCGTGGAGGAACATGGCGACATACAGCGCCCGCCGGTTTTCGATATTCTGGATGATCTCCGTTGACAGCGGCAACTCGTTCTCAAGACGGCCATTCTCGATGTCGGACAAAATGCCGATCGAAGTGATCAGATGTTCGTCAACGGTATAATGATGATACATGTTGAACTGCATCATCGAGACGATCTTGCCGAACTCGGGAATGAAACGGCCAAGCACCCCGGCTTCGTTCATGCGCCGCAAGACGCGATCGGGTCTGTCCCGCGAGGTCAGGATTTCCAGAAACAGCCTGTTCGCCTGCGGATTGTTGCGCAGATCGTCGTCGATCAGTCTCCAGCTGCTGCGCACCTGCCGCAAGGTATCGGGATGAAACTGGGCGTCATGCCGCTGGGCATATGCGAAAATACGTATGAGATTGACCGGGTCCCCTTTAAACGCATTGGCGTTCTTCACAACGATACGGCCATTCTCGATACCAAAATCCGTTTGCGCCGGTAATTTGACCCGGGACCGCCAGCTTCGCGGCTTCAGCAGCGTGTTGAGAGGGTTCACGAGCTTGAGCTGCTTGACTTCGAGGCTTGAGCAAAGAATGCGGGTCAGGTCGCCAACATCCTTCGCCACAAGAAAATAATGCTTCATGAAGCGCTCGACCGCCATCAGGCCGCCACGGCTATTATAGTGCAGCCGTTCCGCCATCTGCTGCTGCACGTCGAAGGTCAGCGTTTCCTCGGCCTTGCCGGTCAGGAAATGCAGATTGCAGCGAACAGTCCACAGAAACGCCTCGCATCGCTTATAGAGATGGTATTCGGCCGGTGTGTAGACGCCCGCATCCACGAAATTGTCGCCCGGAATGGACGGGTTCAGATGTTTGGCGATCCAGTGTAGCGTGTGCAGGTCGCGAAGCCCGCCTTTACCGTCTTTTATGTTCGGCTCGACCCTGTAGCGCGATGAACCCGACCGCGCATGGCGGTCGTCACGTTCAGCCAGTTTGGCCACAATGAACTCGCGGTGCCCCATATGCTCGATCAGCTTGTGCAACTGCTCGATAAAGTCATCCCACAACGTCTGCTCGCCGACAACGAAACGGGCATCCAGCAACGCGGTTCGCGTGGTCATGTCAGTTTTGGCGAAACGTATCGTCTGCGAAGTGGTCCGGGTTGCATGCCCAACCTTGAAGCCCAGATCCCACAGCAGGTAGAGGATAAACTCCGCAACGGTTTCTCCCCAGGGGGTCTGTTTGTAGGGCAGCAAGAAAAGCAGATCGACATCGGAGCCTGGCGCCATCAGGCCACGCCCATACCCCCCGGTCGCGATGATGGCCATGCTTTCCGCAATAGACGGATTTTCGGCCCGATGGACATGCAGCGTGGTGAAATCGTAGATCAGCCGGATCAACTCGTCCTGGAAAAGCGACAGGGCAGCAGCGCAACGGCCGCCATCGCCGTCGGCTTCCAGCCCGCAATAGGCTTCGTGGCGCGCCGTCTTGACCAATGGCTTCAATATTTTCAAAAGCGCCGGCCGAAATTCCGGACTTCCAGGATCATGCTCCCTGCTGACGGCAATCAATTCGTCCAGGCTCTGAGCCGGATCGAAAAAGGGTGGCGAGAGACGTTGATCCATAAAATGCTATCCTTGCTGGCTGAGGGCAATCTACCGCAATAGGTGATTTTATCATAGGCAGCGACCATGTATGATTGACAAACCGGCGCGAGCAGCTTAGTTCATCACCTTCAAGCCCAGGTGGCGGAATTGGTAGACGCGCTAGCTTCAGGTGCTAGTGCTCGTATGGGCGTGGAGGTTCGAGTCCTCTCCTGGGCACCATGTCCTCAAGTAGCGAAGCGGTAGGACAAACAAAAACCTGCCGCTGACCTCTAACCTTTAATTGGTTCGAGATTACTCCTTCGAGGCGCACCAGCCACATCTTAAGTGTTTGTTTTTTCTGCAACGTCAACAATAGCGTCACTGTCTGTCGCTATTGCAAGCGCTCTAGCCGGCAACCGCAACAAATCGTCAAGTCTTTGCGCGGCAACGAATATTTCACCACTCAATGAAGAAACTGCTGATTAATCGTGAGAAAGACGCGGGAATTTAGCTGTGTGAGGCTGAATCAGGCCCGCTCCTTCGTCTTGTTGAATTCGAGCTTGGGCCATTCCTGAGCAAAATGTTTCAGCTCCCAGGCGCTGCGAGCAAAGAACACCGGAGCGCCGTCGCGATCCTCCGCCATCACATCCCTCCGCCCCGTAATGAAGCGTTTCACCTCGGCGTCATCGCCATGAATCCAGCGGACGCAATCGAAGGCGACCGGCTGGAAACGCGCCTCGACCTTGTATTCCATCGAGATCCGAGACGCGAGTACGTCAAGCTGGAGCTGCCCCACGACCCCGATCACTGGCTGCGCTCCCAACAATGGCGTGAAAAGCTGAACCACGCCTTCCTCAGCCATATCTTCAAGCGCCTTGCGAAGCTGCTTGCCACGGGCGGGATCGTCAAGCTGAACGCGGCGCAGAATCTCGGGCGCGAAATTCGGGATACCGGTAAAGCGCAGTTCCTCGCCTTCCGTCAGAGT
>JAHQVI010000127.1 GCA_019634405.1 Hyphomicrobiales bacterium | reverse complement strand
GTTGGCACAAGCCGGGAAATCGAGCGCCGTATTCGGGATCTTAGGCCGGATGCGGAAGTTGCGGTCTGCTCCAACCCCGAATTCCTGCGCGAAGGCTCCGCCATCCAGGACTTCACCCATCCCGATCGCGTTCTGGTCGGCGTTGACGATGAACGCGCCCGCAAAGTCATGGAGCGCGTCTACGAACCGCTGCGTCTGCGCAATGCGCCGATCATGTTCGTAAGCCGCGAATCCGCTGAGCTGGCCAAATATGCCGCGAACGCATTTCTGGCTCTGAAAATCAGCTTCATCAACGAAATCGCCGATGTGTGTGATTCTGTCGGCGCCGATGTTCAGGAGATTGCCCACGCCATTGGTTCGGATCGGCGGATCGGCGACAAATTCCTTCATCCCGGCCCGGGCTATGGCGGTTCTTGTTTCCCGAAAGACGTTTCGGCGCTGATCAGAACCGCCCGTGAAGCGCGCTCGCCCGTGACGCTGATCGAGCAGGTCGAAAAGGTCAACAACGAACGCAAGATCGCGATGCTTGCACGCATTGAGGACGCTCTGGGCGGCCATGTTCGCGACAAGGTCGTGACAATCCTTGGCGTGACATTCAAGCCGAACACGGACGACATGCGGGATTCACCGAGCCTCGTAATCGTACCGCTACTTCTGGAGCGCGGTGCGAAGGTCCGGGTGTACGATCCGCAAGGACGCGCGCAAGCCGAACCGCTGCTGCTGGGTGTCGAGTGGGCCGACGGACCGCTACAGGCTGCAAAAGACGCCGATCTGGCGGTCGTACTGACCGAGTGGAACGAGTTCCGCGCTCTGGATCTGAAAGCGTTGCGCGCGCAGATGAAAGGCGATGTGCTTGTTGATCTGCGTAATGTTTTCCGCCCGGACTATGCCAAGCAATGCGGCTTCAAATACAGCTCCATAGGTCGGCCGGATGCTATGCACAACCTGCCGGAATAGCAGCCAGCGGAGCGCTCGCGATCAATTCACGCCTGGCCAGTCTTTGGGTAGCCAGTTTTTTTTGCGTTTCGGAGCCCGGTAAATTGCCCGTGGCTTGCGTCGCACGGGCCGTGCGCGACGAACTCTGTTATCCGTAGCTGAGGTCTGTGTGACGCTGAAACGTTCGGTGACCTCGGTGTCATTACTTTCCACGACTTCCGCAACCGTCTTGCCTCTCATCCATGGTGGAAGATATGAGGGCCCTTCGTCGTTCCGGACTGTCTTCTCAGCCTGCGCGGGATCTTCCGCCTTGCTCTCATTCGAGGCCACGACATCACATGCGCCATTTCCCTGGCACCGGCTGGAGCAAAGCCCATCCGGGGCGCGCTTCAGGGCCGTGAGCAATTCGACGCTTTCATTCAGGCGAAACGAGGCATTGCTGCGCTTGTTGAACAATCGAACCGCGGCTCGGCTCCGCCTGCCCCAGATGCCGTCAATAGCTGCCTTATAGCAGGAGAGGCGCTGGAGTTCGATCTGTGCCGCCTTTTTCATCTCATAGGGGGAAAGCAGCATATGCTTAGCGTTAGCGTCCGCAATTGCCTGGCTCTTCAATGGCGAAGACCGCGGCGGCTGGTCAGTAACGGCGTTCACCACAGATGGCCCAATTGTCACGGCGGCCTGCATGTGCGGCTTGATCTCGCGGAGAAGGAATCGGTCGTTTTTTTTCCCGGACAAAGTCGCCATTGCGCCTTGTGGCCACGAGACGCCGATCTGGGGAGCGACGCGTTTATCCGTAGCGCCAAATTCGATCACGGCAATCGTCGTAAGGATGGCTCCCATAGATACGAGGAAACGCAACATTGCCCCTTCTCCCTTCGACATGCTCAATGTCATGTAACGCGGAAACTTATGAACACAGGAGTTTTCCACAACACGAAAAAATTCGATGTGTCCGGCGCTGACAAAGCCTAATGTCGTTTTTTTTGTTCCTTCTTCGTCAATCACCAATATTTCCACAGCCTACACACAACATCAAGCACAGCATCCACAAGAACCATCAACAGATTGTGGGTAATGGTTAAGCTTTCGTTTACACTTACGAATCAGGTATGTTGGAACGAAAAGGGGGCCGAAGCTTTCGCTGATTTCACATTCAGATTAAGCTCCGTAGAGACCGGCGGCGGGATTCTGTGGAGAAGCGTTGAAATCTGCGAGGACGAGAGCGGCATAAGCGGCGGCATATTTTGTATAAGTCGTGTGCGTTATCTGCCCAGCGGGGGACAGATAAGCATTGCGTATTGCGTCGTGACTTTTACTTGAAATCTCGATCGGACCTAGCTTTCCCGGCCCCTTTTGCCGAATGAGCCGTGAATAACGGCTACGACCTATAAGGGGGCTGTATGAGACACGTATTCGCTGCTCTGGGATGCATCGCGGCACTCATAATGCTTTGCGTTTCCGCGGCAATGAACTGGCAGTATGGATTCAATCTCGGTAAAACTCCATTTGACTCACATATTCTCGGCGCCGCCAGCATAGCGGCTGACTGCCTGAAAGCTCTTCTCCCGTTCTTCATTTTTGCCGCATGGCGGCATCGCAACTGGTCGCAAGCGATCGGCGGGTCGGCTTTGTGGATGGTCTGCATTCTTTATGCGCTTGCGTCGGCGATCGGTTTTGCATCGCTCAACCGCTCCGACACCACGGCAACACGTGCCGTTCAGGCCCAGCAATATCAGGACCTGCGCGCGCAACTCGATCAGGTGAGCGAACAGCGCAAATGGCTTCAGGAGCATCGCTCCGTCGGCATGGTCGAAGCGGAAATCGATGCAGCGAAACAGAATTTTCGCTGGACCAGTTCGGAAGGCTGCACAAACGCCACAGTCACGCTCAGCCGCGAATTTTGCGAAGCATTCCATAAGCTTCAGGCCGAACTTGCAGCCGCAAAGACCAGCGAAATTCTTCAGGCGCAGGCGACCGAAGTTCGTCAAAAACTCAGCAATATCGATGCGTCAACCGTCACCACGGTCGCGGATCCGCAGGCGACGATGATCGCCATAATTTCCGGCGTCGATATCAAAAAGGTCGAACTGGGCCTGACGATCCTTGTAACGCTGCTCGTCGAACTGGGCTCAAGCATGGGCCTGTATGTCTCGACAAGCACCTGGCGTGTCCATGAGCAGTTCAGACGGCCTGCACAGGAGCAGACCAAGGTTGTCGAGATCGTCGAACCGCGTCCGGTCGGCATGCAGATCCACGCGCCACCTCAGCAGGAAGCGCCGCTGGCTCTTCCCAGAAGCGATATTCAAAACTATTTCAACGATCGCATACGCGAGGATGACGGTTCAAGCATCACAGCGCTGTCGCTATACGACAATTACTGCGAATGGTGCGAGCGCTCCGAGCGCCAGCCTGTCGGTCTGCCGATCTTCAGCCGTCAACTTACCGATCTTGGCGTGCAGAAGGCCAAGATCGCAGGCAAGATCCGCTATATCGGAATTCGCGTTCACGAGGCGGATGAGGAAGATGGCGGCAGCAACATAGCTGCTGTTTCCTGACGTCGCCGACATAGACAATCGCCCCCGGTGAAAGGGCCGGCTTTCAAGCCGGCCTTTTTCACGGCGATCGATCGTTTTGTTCAGAGCATCGGGAACATGCCGTCACACGACGCAGAGATGAGTGGCTCACATCTGCGAAGCGAAATAACGGGATTGCCGCCCGAAGCCGACTTATACGTTGCCGGACGAACCGGGCAGCACGACAACCCTGGTCCCGACCGGCACACGGTCATACAGGTCGATGATATCCTGATTGAGCAAGCGGACGCAGCCTGACGATACCATATTGCCGATCGTCGATGGCGCAAACGTTCCATGCAGACGGTAATACGTGTCCTTGCCATTTCGATAGAGATAAAGCGCACGCGGCCCGAGCGGATTACCCAATCCGCCAGCCATGCCATCGCGATAGGGACCATATCGTTCCGGCTCACGGGCAATCATGTTTTTCGTCGGGGTCCAGCGCGGCCATTTCGCCTTGCGCGCAATAATGGCCTCGCCCTTGAAGTTGAACCCCTCTTCGCGACCGACGCCAACACCATACCGCATGGCGCGACCGCCATTCTGGACGAGATAAAGATAGCGGCGGTTCGTATCGACAACGATGGTTCCCGGACGCTCATCCGTCTCATAGAAGACGTTGCGGCGGAGAAACTGTGGCCTTATGCGCCGCAAGTTAATCGCACGCACATAAAACCCTTCATCTTCGAGCGGCCCATAAATCTCATTGTAGTAAGGGTCGATCCGAGGCCGATACGCCTCGGCGCGTCTTGGGTAAGCGCTTCGCGTGCTGCATCCGGCCAAGATGAATGGAATCCCCAATAGTACAGTTCGCCTGCTTATTGACATTCTCGTTCCCCACCGTTCCGATCCAATTTTAGGCAAGATCACCGAAAATTGTGACCAAAGACCGGACATGGCTGTTCAGGCCGTTGAATTACTTATAAAAGATGTTCAGCTTGACGTGAACTTTGTGAACATAATGAACATTGTGGCACAACATTGAACAAGATGGCGAATTGCCCGCACGGCCTGAAACGAGAGAGTAGCGCGGAATGCACCTCATCAAACTTTGCGTGGGCGTCGATACGCTGGACGAGTTGCGCGCTTACCAGACTTTAAGACTTGAAAATGCCCGCAAGCTTGGCGTGCCGGAAGAACTCGTTCACCGGACGCGGCAAATGCCCAAGAAACACAGGGACATCGAAGATTCAGGCTCACTCTACTGGGTGATAAAGGGCGCCATTCGCGCGCGGCAGAAAATCCTGCAACTACGGCCGGAGGAAGACAGCGAAGGAAAGTCGCTCTGCTGTATCGTGTTTGATCACGCATTGATCGACACGCGCGCTCAGCCGCGGCGCCCGTTTCAGGGCTGGCGTTATCTTCACCCGAATGACGCGCCTGCCGATCTGTCGGATGATGAGAGCGCGGCGGCGGGCAATATATCGTCGGAAATGCGCGCAGCTCTTGAAGAGCTGGCGCTGCTTTAGCCGATCCGGCCGGAAAGCACGTGCCGGTTTTCGGATAGATCCGACGCTTGGAAAGTGAAACAGCGCGCTTCGGTCGTGACCGATCGAGAGTCTGGAGTTCTGGCGCGCCAGATGGTTTTGCGAGAAGAAACCTCTATTTCCCGGCGCGCTCAATGGCATCGATTATGAATTTCCGGGCCTGATCGGCATCCCCCCAGCCATCGACCTTGACCCATTTACCGGGCTCAAGATCCTTGTAATGCTCGAAGAAATGCTCGATCTGCTGGATCGTAATCGGCGGCAGATCCGTATAATTGTCAACCGCGTCATAGCGTTTGGTCAGCTTGCGCCCGGGCACGGCGATGATCTTTTCATCAACGCCACCATCATCACGCATCTTGAAAACACCGATCGGACGGACATTGATAACCGCCCCATGGATGATCGGCCGCGTATTTGCGATCAGCACGTCAATCGGATCGCCGTCATCGGAAAGCGTATGCGGAACGAATCCGTAATTACCCGGATACCTCATCGGCGTATAAAGGAAACGGTCCACCACCAGCGTGCCCGCTGCCTTGTCCATCTCATATTTAATGGGTTCCCCGCCAATCGGCACCTCAACGATCACGTTGATATCGTCTGGCGGGTTGCTGCCTACGGAGATTTCGTCAATTCTCATGATTGTCTCTTAATATTTATGGACCCTTTTGTGCGCTGCACCCTAATCCGGGATGGCAATAATCACAACTGGGGATATGGAACCAGCGCCATCGCCGTTCCGGCGCTTTGCGGAATACGTGATTCGGCAAAAGCGAATTGCAACTATTCCCGTTAAACGCAAGCTCATTAAAATCTATACTGTCAAAGTCTTGATCCGAACAAAGATGAAATCTAAATTAAATTAATTTTGAAATGTCGACATGAAGGGATAAAAACCATGTTTCCCTTGGGCGTAGTTATGAATCGACTTGTCAAGCAAGGCCGCCTCAAGATTACAAACTACGATGGGGAAACCCGTTTCTTTGGCGATCCTAACGCCCTGCTCGATGCGGCAATTGTTCTAAATGATCCCGATACAGCGCTTAAGATCGCATTATATCCGGCACTCAAAATTGGCGAAGCGTATACTGACGGCACCTTGACCATCGAGAAAGGAACACTGCTAAGCTTTTTGCGCCTTCTCCTGATCAACAACAGACGATGGAACAAGAGCCCGGCGGGCCGGGTGTTTAATCGCGGGGAGGATTATTTCCGGCTACCCTCCGTGTTCAACCCTGTCAGCCGCTCGCGCAGGAACGTAAAGCATCACTACGATCTGTCAGAAGAACTCTTCAACCTGTTCCTCGACAGCGACCGGCAATATTCCTGCGCCTATTTCCACACCGAAGATGACGACATCGAGCGGGCACAGCTCAACAAGCGCCAGCATATCGCCGCAAAGCTCATCATCGAACCCGGTCAGCACATCCTTGATATCGGTTCTGGCTGGGGCGGTCTCGGGCTATATCTGGCGCAGACTTATCCCGTGCGCGTAACCGGACTGACGCTATCTGAGGAGCAACACCGCGTTTCCAATGCGCGTGCGAGGCAGCTTGGTGTTGCCGATCGCGTCGAATTCAAACTGATGGATTACCGTCAGGAAAAAGGCGTTTACGATCGAATCGTCTCGGTTGGAATGTTCGAGCATGTCGGCAAACCGCATTTTTCGGCGTTCTTCGAGAAGGTGCATTCACTGCTGAAAGAGGACGGCGTTGCGCTGATCCATACGATCGGGCAGGTGACGCCGCCAGGCCCGATCAATCCGTGGATCCGCCGCTACATTTTCCCGGGCGCGTATCTCCCCACCCTGTCGCAGGTTTCACCCATATTGGAGCGCCAGGGCTATTGGCTGACCGACATGGAAAATCTGCGGCTCCATTACGCCATGACGCTATCGGCATGGCACGATCGCTTTCAGTCCCATCGCGATCATGTGGTCAAACTTTATGACGAACGATTCTGCCGGATGTGGGAGTTTTATCTGAAATCCTGTGAAGCCGGTTTCCGCTGGGGCGGGCTGACGGTGTTTCAATTCCAGCTTGCAAGGGACATAGGCGTGGTGCCGATCACGCGCGATTACATGGTTCACGAGGAAGGTTGGCTCCGATCCCAAACCGCCGCACCCATGCAGGCGCATGACGAAACGCTTTGGGCGCGGCCAGCAAAAGCCAATGAAAACAGCAAGCCGGCAAGCAGATCGCAGCATCATTAGCCCCAAACGAAAAACATCGAAATATTCGCATATCTATTCCGCATGCAATGTATGGAAGTATATGAAAACATTGCGAATCGGGGCATAGTTGTGGGTCAAAGCGTCAACCAACTCGTTGATCCGCTGTGCAAAGCGTGCATGAAATCGGCGGGACGCCATGCGATGATTCCAGTGCGCGCTGAATCGGCTAAATCTCTCGTCATGACACAGAAAACCGCTGCATCCCGCCACTTGCAATCTATAGCCAAGGACCCGGACATACCGTTCCGTCAAGCTCCTCACAACGTCGAAGCCGAACAGGCCCTTCTCGGCGCAATCCTCATAAACAACGAGTCCTTCGACCGCATCTCGTCTTTCCTGTCACCGACACATTTCTTTGAGCCGCTCCATTCGCAGATCTTCGAGACGACCGCCAAGCTGATCCAAAGTGGCAAACATGCCACACCAATCACGATAAAGAGCTTCTTCGACAATGAGGCGCCGATCGGCACGATGACGGTCCCGCAATATATCGGACGTCTTGCAGCGAATGCGACGAGCATCATCAATGTCGAGGATTATGGCCGCACAATCTACGATCTCGCCGTGCGGCGCGAGTTGATCCTGTTGGGCGAGGACATGGTGAATGTCGCCTATGATTCACCGGTCGATCTCCCGCCGGAATCGCAGATCGAGGATGCCGAGCAGCGTCTTTACGGCCTTGCCGAACAGGGCAAATACGGTTCCGGCTTCATGGCGTTTTCGTCCGCTCTGACTGACGCCCTTGACATGGCCTCGCGCGCCTATGAGCGGCAGGGAGGCTTGTCGGGCATTTCGACCGGAATGCGTGATCTCGACAAGTCGCTCGGCGGTTTGCAAAGCTCGGACCTGATCGTCCTTGCCGGACGTCCGTCGATGGGCAAGACCGCACTGGCGACCAACATCGCTTTCAATGTCGCGAAAGCCTATCGCACGCAGACGAACGCGAGCGGAGAAGACGAAGCGGTCGACGGCGCTGTTGTCGGTTTCTTCTCGCTGGAAATGTCGTCGGAACAGCTCGCAACACGTATCGTCGCGGAACAGGGGGAGATTTCCTCGGAAAAAATCCGCCGTGGCCTGATCAGCGAGGATGAGTTCCACCGGCTCGTCAAGGTTACGCAGGAACTGCAAGCGCTTCCGCTCTTCATCGACCATACAGGCGGAATCTCCATCGCGCAGCTCGCCGCACGGGCGCGCAAGCTGAAACGCCAGCGGGGTCTGGGCCTTCTCATCGTCGACTATCTGCAACTTCTGGCGGGTTCCGGCAAACGCTCATCTGACAGCCGGGTCAACGAGATCACGGAGATCACGACCGGTCTCAAGGCGCTCGCAAAGGAACTTCAGGTTCCGGTCATTGCGCTGTCCCAGCTTTCGCGACAGGTGGGACAGCGCGAGGACAAGCGTCCGCAACTCTCCGACTTGCGTGAATCCGGTTCTATCGAGCAAGATGCCGATGTCGTCATGTTCGTGTTTCGCGAGGAATATTATGTTCAGCGGTCCGAGCCTTCGGTCACAAAGGTCGAAGATCATCAGAGGTGGCAGGATATGATGGATCAGGTCGCGGGCATCGGCGAGGTGATTATCGGCAAGCAGCGTCACGGTCCAACCGGAACGGTGCGCCTGCAATTCACTGCCGAGCATACGCGCTTTTCCGATCTGGTGGACGATTATCGTTTGCCCACAGGAAATTACTAGGCTCACAATGAACGTGCCGATCAGCGAGAAAGACATACCCTCTTCCGCGACCGGCCTTATTGCGACCGATCTCAACGCGCTGCTGCGCAACTACGAAAAGCTGCGCGGCCTGGCTGCGGCGGCCGAATGCGCAGCAGTCGTCAAGGCAAACGGATATGGAACGGGCGCTTCGCCTGTCGCGCAGACGCTCGCTTCCGCCGGTTGCAGAACATTTTTTGTGGCGACGCCGGATGAAGCGCTGGCGCTGCGCACCGATCTGCCTGAAGCGGACATCTACGTGCTGGATGGGCTGATCCCGGACAGCGCCCCGGCATTCAGCGACGCGGATCTGCGTCCGGTTCTGGGAGATATGGACGAAATCGCGGAATGGGCGGAGCATTGCCGGAACACAGGACAAAAACGCCCTGCCGCGGTGCATGTTGATACCGGCATGAACAGGCTGGGCCTGAAGGCGGACGGTCAGCACAGGCTGCTTGCCGATCTGTCCGTATTCGACGCATTCGATCCGAGCCTGATCATGACCCATCTGGCCTGCGGCGATACGCCTGACAATCCGAAAAATGAGGATCAGCGCGCCCGGTTTGAATCATTCCTCCGGAAACTCCCGCCCGCGCGCGCCAGCCTCGCCAATTCCGCAGGCGTCTTTCTCGGCGGCCCTTATCATTTCGATCTTGTCCGGCCGGGCATCGCTCTTTATGGCGGCAATCCTTTTTCGGATCGGCCCAATCCAATGGAACCCGTCGTCCGGCTCCTTGGCCGTGTGATGCAGATCGGCAAAGCCCGGGCCGGTGATGTCGTCGGCTATGGCGCAGCCCTGCGACTTCAGCGCGACACGCGCTACGCAACTGTCGCGGCAGGCTATGCGGACGGCTATTTCCGCAGTCTCGGTTCAAGCGACGACCATGCCGGAGCGGTCGCTTATGCGGGCGGCTATGCCGCGCCGATCCTTGGCCGCGTATCGATGGATCTGACTGTTTTCGACATTACCGATATACCCGACGGCGTGGTGCGGCGCGGCGGTTTTCTGGAGCTGATCGGCGACAGATTCACCGTGGATGACGCCGGCGCCTGCGCGGGTTCAATGGCTTATGAAATCCTCACAAGCCTCAGTCGCCGCTGTCATCGCGTCTATCTCGGCGGTTAACGGCGCAAAGCGCCTGGGAATTGCATATGGCAAAAACCACAAATGAATATGTCTGCCAGTCCTGCGGCGCGACGAGTTCACGCTGGGCCGGTCGTTGTCCGTCATGCGGTGAGTGGAATTCGATCGTCGAGGAAACGTCCGCAGCTTCACCGCTGGACGCCAAGGCAAGACGCAAAAGCCGGACGGCCGGCGTGGCGCTTGAGGGGCTGAACGACGAAGTCCCCCCGCTGGAAAGGCTGGAAACGGGTATCGGCGAGTTCGATCGGGTCATAGGCGGAGGCCTGGCGCCGGGCGGCGCGATGCTACTTGCCGGCGATCCCGGCATCGGCAAGTCCACCCTGTTGCTACAGCTGGCGGCCAAACTTGCATGCGAGGGGAAAAGCGCCGTCTATTTTTCCGGCGAGGAAGCGGCGCAGCAGATCCGCATGCGCGCCAAACGCCTTGGCGTCTCGGACGCGCCTCTTGCCCTGGCGGCCGAAACCAATGTTTCCGCCATTACAGCCGCACTCGAAGCCGGCTCGCCGCCAGATCTGATCGTGATCGACTCCATCCAGACCCTCTGGAGCGACATGCTTGAAGCCGCGCCCGGGACGGTCAGCCAGGTGCGCGCTTCCGTCCAGGCGCTGATTTCATACGCCAAACGGCGGACATCGACGATCATTCTCGTCGGCCACGTCACCAAGGACGGCCAGATCGCCGGACCGAAGGTCGTCGAGCATATGGTCGATACGGTGCTCTATTTCGAAGGCGACAACAGCCACCTTTTCCGACTGCTACGATCGGTAAAGAACCGTTTCGGCCCGGCAAACGAGGTTGGCGTATTCGAGATGAGCGGCGCGGGCCTGCGCGAGGTCAGCAATCCGTCCGCGCTTTTCCTTGGCGAGCGCGATCAGGTCAGCCCGGGCGCAGCCGTTTTTGCCGGGGTTGAAGGCAGCCGTCCGATTCTGATCGAAATTCAGGCGCTGGTCGCACCCTCGCATTTTGCCGCACCCAGCCGGGCCGTCGTGGGATGGGACGCCAAACGGCTTTCGATGATTCTTGCCGTCCTGGACGCGCGCTGTGGCCTGAAGCTAGGAAATCAGGATGTTTACCTAAATGTGGCCGGCGGACTGAGGATTTCAGAACCCGCTGCGGACATAGCTGTCGCCGCAGCCTTGCTCTCGGCGCACTCTGGCGTTGCTTTGGAGGGCAATACGGTCTATTTCGGTGAAATCAGCCTGTCTGGCGCAATACGTCCTGTTAGCCATTCCGCCATGCGATTAAAAGAAGCGGAAAAGCTCGGTTTCAAGACCGCCTTCACTCCGGCTTTTGGTGAAAAACCGGAAAGAAGCTCAGGTATCACTTTGACTGCCCTCAGGCATTTGTCTGAGCTGGCGGCAGAGTTTGAAACAGAGCGTGTGAGCACTGGAACGCATCGTCGCGTTGCTGCAGGCTAAGAGGAACACACTGACTATACTATGAATGGCCACGGCTTAACACTTCGAGATCTTAAGACGCTCATGCCTGCGGCCTTGCGTAGGAAAGGTAAAAGGCATGCCGTTTCAATGGCTTGATGTCATATTGGTTCTAATTATGCTTATCTCGGGATCGCTTGCGATGTTGCGCGGTCTGACCCGGGAGATGCTGTCGATCATGTCATGGGCGCTCGCGGCCATAGCAGCGCTTTTCGTCTATCCGCTTTACAGAGACAATGTCCGCCAGATTATTCAGCCGGACATTCTTGCGGACGGCGTCCTGATTACGACGGTTTTTGTTGTCGTGCTGATTGTCGTAAGTCTCATCACGGTACGAATGTCCGACCGTGTGCTGGACAGCCGCGTCGGCGCGCTTGATCGGACGCTTGGGTTCGTCTTCGGCCTCGTTCGCGGGCTGATCCTTGTCGTGATTGCCTATGAATTGTTGATCGCAATCATGCCGCCGGAGAACCTGCCGGAATGGGTGACGCAAGCGCGATCCCTGCCTGTCATCGAAAGCACCGGGAAAGCGATTATTTCACTGTTGCCTGACAATCCTGAGTCGATTTTTAGCTCAAACTAGGCACAGCCATGAACCGGCCCGACTTAAATGGTTGAAAACCAAGTCATACAAAGTTCATAAAGCTTTCCAGCTTCGGATTGCTGGCGTATAAGTGCGGAGCACCCTTTAATATGCGTTCCGCGAACACACGCCAAAGAGGAAGGTGCAGATCAATGCCATCAAGCCGCATTGCTGACGAGTCGGTTCCGCAATTTCCGGACTGGCTCGGAACTGATAAGCTGCATGAAGAATGTGGTGTTTTCGGTGTTTTCAATCATCCTGACGCCTCAGCGCTGACTGTTCTTGGCCTTCACGCACTACAGCATAGGGGACAGGAAGCGGCCGGCATTGTAACCTTCGACAATGGCCAGTTCTTTTCGGAACGACGCCTCGGTCTCGTAAGCGAACACTTTACCAAGGCCCCGGTTCTAAACCGGTTGCCGGGCCAATCCGCAATCGGACATGTCCGCTATTCGACGCAAGGCGAGACAATCCTGCGCAATGTTCAGCCGCTCTTCGCCGAACTTGGTTCAGGGGGGTTCGCGCTCGGACATAATGGCAATCTCACCAATGCCCGCACCCTACGCAGCAGCCTGATCAGGGACGGCGCCATTTTCCAGTCGACATCTGATACGGAGGTCGTGCTCCAGCTTATCGCACGCAGCAAGAAATCGCGGATCATAGACCGCTTCATTGAAGCGCTGCGCCAACTGGAGGGCGCGTACGCGCTCACCTGCCTGACCAACAAGAAGCTGATCGGCGCGCGTGATCCGCTGGGTATTCGTCCTCTTATGCTGGGCAAGCTCAACGATTCTTATGTGCTGGCGTCCGAAACATGCGCATTTGACATCATCGGCGCGGAATTCGTCCGTGAAATCGAGAATGGCGAAATTGTCGTCATCACGAAAGATGGCGTTGAAAGCCATTGGCCATTCCCGAAAATTCCGGCCCGCCCCTGCATCTTCGAATATATCTATTTCCACCGCCCGGATTCGATCCTGGGCGGTCGTTGCGTTTATCAGGTCCGAAAAGAGTTCGGTGCGCAGCTTGCACGTGAAAACGGGGTCGATGCCGATGTTGTGATCGCGGTCCCGGATTCCGGCGTACCGGCCGCGATCGGCTATTCGCAGCATTCCGGTATTCCATATGAGCTTGGTATTATCCGCAATCACTATGTCGGGCGAACCTTTATCGAGCCGGAACAGCGAATCCGCCAGCTTGGCGTGAAGCTGAAGCACAACCCCACTCTTTGCGAGGTAAAGGGCAAACGCATGGTGCTGATCGATGACAGCATCGTACGCGGCACGACCTCGATGAAGATCGTGCAGATGATGTATGAGCGCGGCGCCAAGGAAGTGCATATGCGCATCGCCTGCCCGCCAATTGCCTGGCCGGATTATTACGGCATCGATACGCCGGACCGCGAACATCTTCTCGCAGCCACCAACAATCAGGAGCAAATGCGCAAGATGATGGGCTGCGATTCACTCGCATTTCTGTCGCTTGAGGGGATCTACTCGGTCATGGGCCACCCGCAGCGCAACGCCAGTCAGCCGCAATTTACCGACCATTGCTTCACAGGCGATTATCCGACCCGCCTCAGGGATCTCGAAGATCCCGCGCCGATACGCCAGCTGTCTCTCCTCGCCGAAGCCAGCTAGCCGGTTACAACATACAAAATGACCAATAACACAGAAAACAAGCGCACCGCCTTTGTGACCGGCGCAACGCGCGGTATCGGCCGCGCGGCCGCCATCGCGCTGGCGGCTTCAGGCTGTCACGTAATCCTGTCGGGCCGAACCGTTGGCGCGCTGGAGGAAGTCGACGACGAAGTCCGTAGCGCTGGCGGCTCCGCTTCGATCCTGAAGCTGAATCTGCTGAACGCCGAAAGACTGGACGCGCTGGGACCCTCTCTTTACGAGCGCTGGCAAAAGCTCGATATCATCGTTGCGGCGGCTGGCGTGCTCGGCAGGCTGGGCCCGCTGCCCCATACGCCGGACGATATCTGGAACGAAACGCTTGCAATCAATCTGACGGCCAACTGGCGTTTGATCCGTACGCTTGATCCATTGCTGCGCCGATCCGACGCCGGACGCGCTGTCTTCCTCTCATCGGGGGCGGCAAGACGTCATCGCGCTTATTGGGGAGCCTACTCCGTGTCGAAGGCCGGGCTGGACGCCCTGGTCAAAACCTATGCGCATGAGCTGGAAACAACGCCCGCCAAGGCGAATCTGCTCGATCCCGGTGCAACCCGCACCAAAATGCGCGCCAAAGCTTATCCGGGCGAAGATCCGGAAACGCTGAAAACACCGGAAGCTTTGACACCGCTTATCCTGGCAATGACATCGCCTAATTACAAGGAGAATGGCGAAACCGTCATTGCTCAGGACTGGCTTGAGAAACAAAGCGGATAAGGCAGGCAAACTGCGGACGCCGGCCGGTAGACGCCTTTACCCGGCTTCCGAATAGGCAAGCGCGCCTGCCCCGGGTGTTGCTTTCGGCGGACATTTGCCGAGAATAATCATTCCCAGCACTTCATCCTTGGTCACATCGGCTGTTCTGGCGTGCCCTACAACCTGCCCGTTCTTCATGACCGTGACCCGGTCGGCCAGATCGAACACATCATGAATATCATGGCTAATAAGGAAAATGCCGATCCCGCTTTTCTTTAGCTCGGTAATCAACTCACCAACCTGTTGCGTTTCCTGAGGGCCAAGTGCGGCCGTCGGCTCATCCATGATCAGGATACGGGCGTTGAACAGGATCGCCCGCGCAATTGCAACGGATTGGCGCTGTCCACCGGACAAAGACTTGACCGGTTCCTTGAAGCGTTTGAAGTTCGGGTTCAGACGCCCCATGACCTCGCGCGCCTTGGCTTCCATCGCCACATCATCCAGCGTACCCCATGGCGTCTGCAATTCGCGCCCAAGGAAGAGATTGGCGGCGGCATCGACATTATCGGCGACGGCTAGCGTCTGATAGATGGTCTCGATGCCAAATTCCTTGGCGTCACGCGGATTGTTGATCGTGGCCGGTTCGCCATTGACGAAGATCTCGCCGCTATCGCGTTTATACGCTCCGGACAAGATCTTGATCAGCGTGGACTTGCCCGCGCCATTATGCCCGAGCAGGCCAACAACTTCCCCCGGATACAGGTCGATCGAGGCATGGTCTACCGCGCGAATGCCGCCAAAGGAGATGGAAATATCCTTCATTTCAACAAGAGGAGTGGTGTTCTGGTCCATGATCTGTCTCCTCTATTTCGCGCGTGATCTGTAGAGCGTGTCCAGCCAGACAGCGAAGACAAGCACAATCCCGACGACGATATTCTGCAGCGGCGTATCAATCCCCATGAGCACCATGCCGGATTGTAGCGACTGCATGACCACGGCACCGAGCATCGCCCCGGCGATCGTTCCGGCCCCGCCCGCGAGCGATGAGCCGCCGATGACCGCGGCCGCGATTACGTAAAGTTCATCGAGCGTACCAAGCGCATTGGTCGCCGCATTGAGGCGAGCAGATGAAATCGCCGCCGCGACCGCGCACAGTCCGCCCATCAGGGCAAAGATCTTGACCTTGACCCAGCGTGTCTTGATGCCGGCCAGTTCTGCAGCCTCGGGATTGCCGCCAATCGCGAAAACGTAGCGTCCAAACCGCGTCCGCGTCGCCACGAAGGTCATGAAGACGCCAACGAGGATTGCGATCAACACCGGGATCGCAAGACCATGCGCGATGAACAGGCCGCCTTCCGGTATGGGAATGCCATTGGCCTCTGCATAGCGGTTCGCGATCGCGCGCGGCCAGGGATAGCTGTTGGCGATATACACAGCGCCCAGGATCAGGAAGCAACCGAGCAGCGCCAGAAGAAATTCCGCCCAGAGCGGGCGCAAGGGAAACAGGAACCGCTTCCGCTGGCGGCGGCTATGAACAAGGATCAGAACAAGGCAGAGACAGGCAATAATGCCGACAGCCCAGCTCGCCGTCGCGCCGATCGAGCCTTCAACACCGCCTCCCATGAGCCGGAAAGTGGAATCCATGGGCGCAACTGTCCGCCCGCTCGTGACCCACCAGGCCGCGCCGCGCCAGACAAGCAATCCGCCCAACGTCACAATAAAAGCCGGCACCCCCATAAAGGAAATGATCAGACCATGAAATCCACCAATCATGACGCCGATGCCGATACCCGCCAGCAATGCAATGGCCCATGTCAACGGATGATCGAACCCAATCAGGGACGGCAGCAACTCGGTTTGCACCGTCGCCATCATCATGCCAACGAAGCCGAGGATCGAGCCAACGGACAGGTCGATATTGCGGGACACGATAATGAGCACCATCCCCGTCGCCATCACGGCAATCGAGGCGGACTGCACAGAAAGGTTCCACAGATTACGTGGGGTCAGGAACAAACCGTTCGAGAAAACATCGAAGCCGATCCAGATCAGCAGCAAAGCGCCGATCATACCCAACATACGTGTATCCAGTTCTGTCGCCTGGAAAAAACGGTCAAGCAAGCCACCTTTCGATGGGTTGCGCTGAAGCGCCGTGGGCGCTGTAACTTCATCGGTCATGTGGTCATAGCAGGCTGGTTTCGGACAAAGCCATGCCGCATGTCGGGTGCGGCATGGACTGATTAGATTATGAATGTGCGCAATCAAGAGCGCTTAATTGCAGACAGCAACCGAACCAGCGGCAACGCCCTGACAGACCGCTTCCTTGGTAATCCAGCCTGCGTCAATGACGAGGTTCAGATTTTCCTGCGTGATCGGTATCGGAGCAAGAAAGACGGAGTTCATTTTCACGCCCTTTGGTCCTCCATCGAATTCGACGCTGCCGTTCACGTCACCCATCGATGCGCCGCCAGCAAGATCAACCGCGATTTCGGCAGCCTTCTTGCCCAATTCACGGGCATCTTTCCAGACGGACACGGTTTGTGTGCCGAGCGCGATACGGTTCAGAGCGGCATGATCGCCATCCTGACCTGAAACTGGAACGCTGCCAGCAAGCCCCTGTGCAGAAAGCGCCGCGATTGCACCGCCAGCCGTACCGTCATTCGAAGCGACCACGGCGTCGACATTATTGTCATTTGCGGTGAGCAACTGCTCCATGTTCTGCTGCGCGTTTTCCGGCTTCCAACCATCGGTATACGCTTCGCCAACATTCTTGATCTTACCGCCGTCCAGCGCTTCCTTAAGCACTTCCATCTGGCCGGAGAACAGGAAGTCTGCATTTGGATCTGCGGACGATCCCTTGATGAAGACGTAATTGCCGTCGGCTTGCGCCTTGAAGACTTCGCGGGCCTGCATGCGGCCGACTTCTTTATTGTCGAATGTGATGTAAAACGCATCGGGATTTTCGATCAGACGGTCGTAACCGACAACAGGAATACCTTCAGCAACCGCTTTCTCGACGGCGGGGCCAATCGCGTCCGAGTCCTGCGCAAGAAGGATCAGGGCGTTCGCGCCCTGGGCAATCAGGCTTTCAACGTCGGAAAGCTGTTTGGCGGCGGAAGACTGGGCGTCAGCGGAGATATATTTCGCGCCGAGCTCTTCAAGCTTTGACTTGATTGCAGCTTCGTCAGTTTTCCAACGCTCTTCCTGGAAGTTAGACCAGGAAACGCCAACGGTGATGTCCTGCGCGAAGCTGGTTGTGCTCATCATGGCGACGCCGACCGCGCTAAGGGCAATCGTCCCTATCAATCTCATAAGAATCCTCCCAAAAAAATCCCCCCAACGACGCACGGAAGGGGTGGAAAATGTTTTGTCTGAGTCGAGACAACTTTTTCTCGACACGCAAGAAAATATGATACAGATTTTTGCTTGGCACAAAAGAAAAAAATCGCACAGGCTGTTCAGATAGTTGGCACCCTGCCCGCAGAATGGGCGATTTGAAAGACTATACAGGCAGATCCTCATGGACTTAGAGGGCAGCAGGGGGATCGGAAACGCGGTCACGACAGGATGCGTATGAAAGCGAGCACAGAAACATTGCGCCGGCAAAGCCGCGCGCTTGTGCTGTCTGCGTTGCGTACGCTTGGCCCGGCATCGCATACCGACATTGCCGCATGGTCCGGCCTCAGTTCCGCGACCGTTTCCAGCATCACGACCGAGCTTGAGCAGGAAGGGATCCTTGAACGTCTGCCCTCGGAAGCAGGCGCGGCCGCAGGCAGAGGACGCCCCAGGGTCCTGCTTCGACACAATGCAGGCTGGGTATACATTATCGCCGTGCGTGTGACCTCGGAAACGATCCAGTATTCACTGGTGGACTATTCCGGCACGCTCAAGGACCGCATTGAGGAAAAGCGGCCGCAGGACGAACTCAACGCCAGCGCATTCTCCAAGCGCTTCTGCGCCAGCCTCGCCCGGCTCGCAAAACGATCATCCCTGCCGCACAGCAAGATCTCGAAGATTTCAATCACCAGCAAGGGGCTGGTGGCGCGGGACCGTCCGGTGTTGTTATGGTCGGCGATCTTCGGCGACGTCCCGATTGATTTCGAGGCGCTGCTGCGCCCTGCATGGCAGGCCGATATTGCGCTGATCAACGAAACGCGTTTCGTTGCGCAAGCAGTTGCGGAAAGACTGCGCGCCGAGCTTGGCGGCGAGTCACCCGCGCGCCTGTCGACCCTCTCGCTCGGCCATAGTATCGGCCTCGGATTGGCGGGCAAGGAGAAGGGCCGCCGCATTTCATCCGTCGCCCTGCCGTTCGGCCACATGATCCACCAGCCGGATGGCCCCTTGTGCCGTTGCGGTTCACAGGGCTGTGTCGAAGCCTTTTCCGGCTTCTACGCCATTCTTCGCAAGGCTTTCGACGTTCCGCAAAACACCATTCCTGCCAAATTCGTGCCGCTTGACCAGATGGACAAGATCGCCATGCAGGCGAGGCGCGGGGACCGGCGCGCGGAATATGCGTTCCGGCAGGCGGGCGAAGTGCTCGGCGTCGGGCTTTCGCGCGTTTTCAACCTGTATGAACCGATGCCCCTGACCATCACCGGGCCTGGCATCCGCTATCTCGATCTGATGCTGCCCGCGCTCGAGGCCAATCTCGCCAATAATCTCGTGGTCCGCTTTGCCGGCCCGCCGAAAATCAGTATTCGCGACGATGAAAGCGAGCTTGTCTTTCGGGGCAATGTGCAGGCTTGCCTCGCGGATCTCGACACGGACAATCATGAACTCAACGCAGAAGCACAGGCATTTTTGAAGGTGGAGGAATGAAACGCTCATGGAGTTCGATCGCGTTCGCGGCAGCTATCCTGTGTCCGACCATTTATGCTGAGGCTGGAAACAAGCCCTGGGAAGAAAGAACCGCCGCGATCGGTGCGGCCGGCAACATACCGGGCGGGCCGGTTGGCAAGACGGAGATGGAGCGTCTGAGGACGATCGGCGAGGACTTGTTCACGGCCAAGTTCACGATCAATGACGGCGCGGGCCGCCCTGATGCAACGCAGGCCGCCATCCCGACAAAGGTGCGGTATCATGCGCCGAACGCCTTTTCGCGCACTGCGGGGCTTGACGCCAACGCCTGCTCGTCCTGCCACAATGAGCCGCTGACCGGCGGCGCTGGCGACTTCACGGCAAACGTCTTTGTCTCGGAAGGTTTCGTCAACGCCGATTTCGACACGATCGATCCGCAATTCTCCAATGAGCGCGGAACGAACCATCTGTTCGGCGCGGGATTGATCGAATTGCTTGCCCGCGAGATGACCGCCGATCTGCACGCCATTCGCGGCAAAGCTCTGCGGCAGGCGCGCGAGACGGGCGAGGCGGTGCGCGCCGAATTGCTTGCCAAAGGCGTCTCCTACGGCTTCATCACCGCCAATCCCGACGGGCTTGTCGCGCTTGATGAGATCAGCGGTGTCGACCCGGACCTGACCATCCGGCCATTCAGCCAAAAGGGCGTGATTGCCTCGCTCCGTCAGTTCACTGTCAACGCCATGAACGTTCATCACGGGATGCAGGCGGATGAACGCTACGGCGCGCGCTGGACGGGCACCGGAGATTTCGATGGTGACGGCCACGCCAGCGAATTGGGCGACGCAGACGTCTCCGCAATTGTGCTCTGGCAGGCGACGCTAAGGCCGCCCGCTCGCGAAACGCCCGACGATCGGGGCTGGCGCGAGGCCGCCGCAAGGGGCGAAACCCTGATGACAGAGTTTGCCTGCACGCAATGCCACCGCCCGGCCCTGCCCCTCAAATCGCTGAAATTCAGCGATCCCGGCCCCTCAGCCAGCGCATCAAATCTGAACGACCGCCAGGTTGAATCGCCGGCAATTTACGATCTCGGCCTGATGG
>JAHQVI010000126.1 GCA_019634405.1 Hyphomicrobiales bacterium | reverse complement strand
CGCTGTCCGCCAGCGCGATCCGGCTTTGAAAACGCCCCTCGCCAAAAATCTCTGACGCCAGTGCGTGTATCTTGTCCCGTTCCGCTTCGTCGGGCGCGATGCCGGACAGCACGATTGCCCCATCGACCGACTTCACCACGGACAGGTGGTAAGGCCTGACCTGCCCGCTTGGGGCTGGCTGAGGTATGGTCTGCGGCTCGGCCAGGGCCACGTTTTCAACATTCAGCGCCGCCAGCTTTTCGAGGCGCCCCGTCTCCGCGCGAGCAGCTTCCAACGCAGCCGTCTGTCTCTCGATGATTGTCTGGAGGACAGCCTTGTCCTCCGAACATCTCTCCTTTTGCTCACGCAGCGCCCGTTCACCATCAGACTTCGCCTCCGCGATCAGCCGGCTGCTTCTTGCACCCCAGATTACCCAACCGAGAAGGAGCCCCAACACAAGAGCGCAAATGAGATACAGAAAAAGCTGGATCAGTAGATATGTCATGTCATGTCCTCCATCGGGACTGGATCTCAAAGGTCGTCGTCAATGGCGTCGAGCCATTTGAACGAAATTCTTCTGTTAGCTGATCGTCCCTTGCGGGTGGCATTACTTGCGATGGGTTCCTTTTCTCCGTAACCAACCGCATTGAGCACATCTTCATCGACGCCTCGGGCGACAAGCGCTTCAAGCACGGCCTGGGCGCGCGCCTCGCTTAACCTTTGATTGAACCTGGCTGCCCCGCGCGAATCCGTGTGACCGCCAATTTCCAGGGCAAGTCCGGTATCCTGCAGACAGCCAATAGCTATGGCCGACAGATCGTTGATGATCCGGCGTGCGCGCGCATCCAAGCGATTCTGATTGGTGAGGAAGGTAATCTTGTTGCTGGCAAGGATGATGGCTGTCCGGTTGCGGCACGTATCCAGCCCGGCGGAATTCGTGACGACGGGAAGCCAGAAGCCGCGGCGATACTCTTCCTTCTGACCGCTTAAGGGATTGGTGCGTCTTGTGCCGTCCGCATAGCGGCGATCCGTCGTCTTGATCGCGAATTCCGGGCGCCAGTTACTGTCCAGCGCTTCGGTCAGCTTGCGGAGAACCTGTTCGGTGTCGCTTTTCTCGAACGTCTCCCCGGCGATCGCAGCGCGGCCGGATTTCAGGCTGATGTCGACAGCTTCGAATTCGGGCAGATACTCGCCAATAACCGTCATGTCCCGGCGCCATATGTCTGCGTCACCGCGTCCATTTTCGGAAAATTCGCCTTCATAACCGCCCTTGAGACCAAGAGCATCCACGGCCTCCTGAGATGTCAGTCCCGTTGGCAGGACGCCGCCAATCCGAACCCCGTCTTCCGGCGACAGCGTAAGACTGAACGACGCAAGCAGCCGCTTGTCGAGCTCATCGAGATCCGTGGAGATTTTGGGATCGATCTCCGCAACCTGCTCATTGGCGGAGAGCCTGGCCTCGGGTGTCGCAACCACGCCTTTCAGGGTCACATTGTAGTCGCTGAAACCGAGGCTTCCCGATTCCACAGTTTCAAGCGCTTTCAAGCGATCCCGGACAAAAACGGACCAGTCCGCCCCCGGCATCCCGTCGGCCAGTTGCAGCTTTGCGTCAATAGTCCCTTCGCCGGCAAGCTCGCTCACCGCCTCTATCAAAGCGTCTCGATCGGCTTCGCTGTTGACGACGCCGCGTAGCGTCCAATCGCCATCCTTCGTCTTTACCAGATCAAGCACGTAAGGCCGGATGGTGGGACGAAGCACGACAAGATCCGTCTCCCAGTCAGGCCGATTGTTCGTCGCAGAGCGCAATGCCGCCAGCTTTTCCGCCTTTACTGCGCCTTCAAGCCGGATCGTCTCATCGGACACGTAAAGGCGGCCTGTCTCAAGCTCCCCCAACGCATCAATGCCCTGGCGAACCCTGAGCGGCCAGGACGTTGACGTTACGCCATCTGCCAATTGCAGATCGCCGGAAACCGGCGTATTTCCCGCTGCCTCGCGCGCGGCGGATAAGAGCCCGGCCCGCGCCTCCTGATCCGGCGCATAGCCGGAGATTTCCCAACCATCGGCGTCCTTCACGACATTGAGCGTGAAAGGCAAAACTGTCGGGCGCAGGACACGCAGATCATCCGACCACGTAAAACCGTCAGGCGTCTCAGCTTCAAAGGAAGCCACCTGATCCACGACAGTCTGGTCCGCAGCAACACCGCTTAGCCTCAATGCATTGTCAATGAACTCGACGCGCCCTTCATCGAGAATGGCAAGCCCGGAGAAACCAGACACAATCGCTCTCAGCCAGTCGCCCGGCGGCAAACCGGCGGCAAGCTTGATCTCGTTCTTGATGCGTCCAGCGCCGAAGATATCGGATGCCTGACGAACGACGACATTTCGCTCAACTTCGCTAGGAGCATAGCCGGTCAGGACGATCGCACCATTGGATGATTTTGACGCGGACAAGCGATAGGGCGAGACCTTCTCAAGGATGACAATCTCGTCGACAGGGCCAAGAGCCCCCCAAGTGTCTCTTGCCGCGTGAAGAATCCGCTGCTTTTCTTCTTCGTTTTGCGCAAAGCCGCGCAAGGTGACGTGACGGCCATCCGTATCAACACGAACCGGATTGGAGAGGCTGATGTCAGAGATACCTTGTTCGGTCCGCCTATCAATGTCAGCCTGAATTTCCGGGGCCTTATAGGCGGTCGCTGAGTACCCCATCAAGGCGATAAGAATGACAATAACTAGACTTGAAAAACCGCGCATGGTGTCGATCTCGACTATTCGGCGTTCATCGCCTCAAAATAAACAATTAGCAGACTCATTTGCATAACTCTCAAGGCGCACGCATGGGATGAGTATAACCACATAAACACAAAAACTTATCCGAGCGCATTTAGATGCTGACCCGAATGGAATCAATAGAATTGTGGCGCAAATATATTCGTCAATGCAGATAAATACTGAAAATTAGGTCAGGATGAGCTATCCATGCCTTAAAATGACCTGAACTAATCAATTGAAGCTTGCGACACGACTTACCCTTGCCCATTCAGCGAATTCATATCAGTACCGTGCTGATGGTCAAGGCAATTGGCTCAAGGATGGTTTTCCTTCGCCTAGGCACGCGCCCGGCTGTTCTATTGCGTATATTTTCAATAGTTTAAGACATACCATTCAAATGGCCGCCAGAAAATCTGGCCATCTTGCGAATGGATCTGATGTAATTATCAAGAATTATTCGCACAGGCACGGGTTATTGCAGCGCCAGCAAGCGTATCTTGCTATTCGACAGCTCGCTCGATCTGGAGAATAGCTATCTTTTTTGGCTTTGCGCTTCCCTTGGGGGCTTCTCATGGCTGATGACAGGCCCGGCTGCAACTGTCCGCCCCCCATAACAGGGCGGGTAATTATATCAATTCGCAAGCAATGATGATGTGGCGTCTGGCTGCTCAGCCTTAACGCCCGGATTGTGAGCGTGAGATATAGACACGCGCATGACAGGTTGGGCAAATGCCGGCACGATGAGGAAACCAACATTTTTGTTGAGGCATTCGATGACGAGCAGAGAAGAAAAAGCGCGGCGTATGGAGCTACGAAGGAAAAGTCGTACACGGACCGTTTGCCCTCCTCAACCGCGACCTTATCTCCGCGGCCCCAAATACCTCATGGCGAATGTCTGTTTCGTATGCAGGGTGGGTTTCAAGCGGCCTGTTGTGGTGGAGGGCGCAAAGCATAAATGTCCGAACTGCGGCGGCGAAGCCCATGAGATGGGACGCTACTTTCGTATGCCCCGGAAAGGCGACGCCAAGCAGTGGGAGAAGGTCCGGCGTTTGTGGGCTGCCGGATACCGCTTCTACATGTCCACATGCGATAACGCCTATCCTGACCGCTTGTCAGAGGTGGATGCATTCATCCGGGCCAATCCAAGGCATCAGAACCGGCTGCGATCCTTTTGGCCGAGGGGATAGGCGAAAGGTGCCGCATAATCTGTCTCAAACTATCGGGCTAACGGGGATTACCTTCGGCCGGATGTCTGATCACGCCGAAGCCAACAATCAGCACTCTCAGAATAACGGCCGTCACAAATGTCAGCAGTCCCAGACCTGCAACACGGTTGACAAGCTCCTTGATCGGCTCTGAGCCGCCAAGGCCTCCGAAGGCCGCAATATTGGCCGGTATAATGAAAACACTCGTGAGACCGATTAAAATAAACATATCCCGCCAGCCGACCCAGCCCGTCTTGTAAATGCGCCGTCCGGCGATAGCTCCGACGATCAGTGCAGGAAGACCTGCCAAAAAGATAGGCGAATATCATCATCAACAGCCAATATGACAGCTCGCCAATATTCGTCATAAACGCGTCGAAGCTGCTGGCTCGGTCGATGCTATCAAAGACATATAAGATTGTCGCACCGATCGGCGGTCCCAATAGCGTGATGATTGCGCCAGCTATCCATGCCCCTTTTTGCTGCGATGTCATGATAGCGTCTCCAGCGGATCCAGGTTAGCCAGTCGCTTACAGACTGAACATCCATTGTCACCGCTTCAGGCTGAATATGAGGCAACTTGTCATAAGCAATGATCGCAGTCGGGAACCAGTGCTGTTGCTAGCCTGACAGCTCCTATCTTCGTAATACCTCGTGCGGCCAGATGCGTAATAAGCAGCGCCCCTGCGCACCTCTCTTGAGCAAACAGCCCGCTTGAAGGTGAGTTTGAGACGCTCTTGCGAGGCCTGAAGCCATCAGAGAGCCTGTTCGATCTCACCCTGACAATGTTCAAGGATGCCTGGCAATAGCGGCTCAGCCGAATAGCGGAGACGACAAAATCGTTGCAACGCACGGTCAATAAGATCGAGGCTCAGATCGAGCAATTTCTGGACCGGATTGTGAGTGCGAGCAGTTCCAGCGTCATCGCCGCCGATGAAAAGCGTATATCCGACCTGGAGCAGGAAAAGCTGCTGAGTAATGAAAAACTCGCCTTTGGCGCTCAACCGCAGCGAAGCTTCGAAGACTCGTTCGAACTCGCCATGGCGTTTCTGTCAAACCCTTGGAAAATATGGACTTCTGAGCGTT
>JAHQVI010000125.1 GCA_019634405.1 Hyphomicrobiales bacterium | reverse complement strand
GATCCTGTTGCTGACAATCATTCCGATCGCCGGGCTCATTATCCTCAATCTGCGCGGGGTCACGTCGGTGACGCCATATGCGCTCGTTGGCATTGTGCTCTGGGTCATGGTTCTGAAGTCAGGCGTCCATGCAACGCTCGCCGGAGTGGTCATCGCACTTGCAATCCCCTTGATCAAGAAAGAGAACTCCGAATACACCGTGCTTGAAGGGCTTGAACACTCGCTGCACCCATGGGTCGCTTATGGCATTCTACCTCTGTTCGCCTTCGCCAATGCCGGCGTATCCTTTGCCGGCATGGGGCTGGACAGCCTGACCGAGCCGGTCATGCTCGGCATTGCGCTTGGCCTGTTCTTTGGCAAGCAGATCGGCGTTTTCGGTGCGCTGTGGCTGACCATCAAACTCCGCCTCGCCGCCATGCCGCCCATGACGAACTGGCCGCAGCTTTACGGTGTCGCCGCTGTCGCCGGCATCGGCTTTACAATGAGTTTGTTCATCGGATCGCTGGCCTTCCCCACGGACGCCTATGACGCCCAGATCCGTCTCGGCGTGCTGGTCGGCTCGCTCGCATCCGCCGTCGCGGGCTATCTGATCCTCAATCATTTTTCCAAGGACGCGCCGCAATCAAGCAAAAGTGAAGAGGCCAGTGTCGTCACGCAATAGCCAGTGGTTTTGACTCAATCATCGGCCACATATCTGTCATCAATGAGCCAATCCGACACATGCGATACAAAGGAGCAGGCGATGACAGATATTGAAGCCGCAGCCCCCGATGGCGCGATCAGACGACCGGACAAACCGCAGCATTTCATGATGTTGAAACCCATCGGGCAGCATGTGCGTGTATATGTGGGCAAGACACTGATCGCGGACACCGCGGAGGCTGTTTACGTTCTGGAGACTTTCAACAAGGTCTATGATCCGGTCATATACGTTACGGGGGCCGATATTGCCGTCGCGCTCTCCCGGCTTGAAAAGTCAACGCACTGCCCGCTCAAAGGCGACGCTTCCTATTATGCGCTGAATGGCGAGGAAATTGGCTGGGCTTATCAGACGCCGTTTGACTTTTCCCAAGCCATCAGGGGCTATCACGCCTTCCGGCCGGAGAAGGTACGGATCGAAATCGGCAACTGAAACCGGTTAACAGCCGGGCGCTCTAGCGATAGAGGTCAGCGCGGGTTTGCGGGACCGGGGCCGGGCCCTTGCCGCCTTTCGATGCAAGCGTTTGGTAGATGCGCGCGGTCCCGCGCGTAAAGGCCAGCGAGCAGCCCGCAAGATAAGCGACCCAGATCCGGTAGGTTTCCGGGCCAACGAGCGCGACGGCTTCATCGCGGTGCGCCGTCAATCGTTCGCACCAGCGCCGCGTCGTCATCGCATAGTGATCCCGCCAGCCTTCGACGTCATGAACCTCGAAACCGTGCTGCTCCATGGCTTGGACCGTATGGCCGATATCGTCAAGTTCACCGCCGGGGAAAATATATTTCTGCAGCGCCCGCTGTTCCGCCCGCGCCGAAAACCGGCGCTTGCGGCGTTTGGCGCGACGCGAAATCGCATGGTTGAGGAAAAGTCCGCCGGGCGCGAGCAAGCGGCGCGCCGTATCGAAATATTTGCCGATATTTCTGATGCCGATATGCTCATACATGCCAATGGAGGCGATCTTGTCATAGCTGACCGTCAACTCGGCAAAGTCGCGGATCTCAACCGTCACGCGGTCGCCGAGACCCTTTTCCGCAATCCGTTCCCGCGCCAGCGCGATCTGGGCGTCGGACAGGGTGACGCCATGCGCGCTCACGCCATAATGCTCGGCGGCATAGCAGATGAGGCCGCCCCAGCCGCAACCGATATCCAGCAGACGGTCGCCTTCCTTGAGGCGCAGCTTGCGGCAGATCATATCCAGCTTGTCGGTTTGCGCCTGATCGAGCGTATTGTCCCAATCGGTGAAATAGGCGCAGGAATATTGCATGCGGGAATCAAGAAAGAGCCGGTAGAAGTCATTCCCGACATCATAGTGGAACTGGATGTAGTCGCGGTTTTCAGCTTGCTGACGCCCCTGGCCGTCTGCATCGCCATCATAACTCCGGCTACGCTCCAGCTTCTCGCCGCGCGCAATAAGGAACGGCCAGAGCCGCCCGATCATATGGCGTTTGCGGACCGCTTTAAGCCGCCGCCCTTGCTTCTCGCCGCTCTGAACTTTCGCGCCGATATCGATCAGCGTACCGCCTTCGAAGCCGATATGGCCGTGCGCATAGTGACGGATAAGACGATCCAGCGTGGGGCGATGCAGGAGAGAAGAAATCACGCCGGGCGACTTGATCGTTATCGCCAGATCGCTGGAAACAGCAGCGCCAAGCGGGATGCGCACGCCATCCCAGAGTTTGACCGATAGATCGAGATCAAGATGCCGTGCAAGTTCCGCAACCATTTCGCGCGCAGCGTGCAACTTTCGATCATCGGCTGTCGTCATAGTGCAACCCAATCCTGTCCGGCAACGGGAAACAAGCAGCATCGCGCAAGAACCAACACCGCAACTAGCGGTGCAGCTCATACGCGTTCATATTCACCGGATGAGTTGTCAATGTGACTATAGGGGCTTGTCAATCCGAAAGTTCGGCGCGTTCGACATCCATCCAATGCTTGTTTGGCGGGAGAGTCCGGGCGCGCGCCTTGATCGCACTCAGCGGCACCGGGCGATAATCCCAGACATCAACGCCGACATTCACGCTGTTGCGGCTTCCCGTCCAGCGGTTATGGACATGGCCGAAAAGCTGTATCGCACCATGCCTTGCCTTGTGCCATGTGATCATCGGATAGTGACACAGCGTCAGCCTTTGCCCCTCATCCTTGACCTCTGCAATCATTTCACACGTCTCCCAGGGCAGCGAACGCACCCGATTGCCGTCATGATTGCCGATAACAAGATGCTTGCGCCCCGGAAGCCGCTCGAAGATCGCCTCAAGATAGCCCGGCTGCGACGCCGTTTCGCCAAAGCCGAAATCGCCCAATATCCAGAGATCATCGTCAGGCGCAACAACGCCGACAATGTTCCTGATCAGCGTTTCATCCATATCCTGAGTGGATTTGAAGGGACGGTTAGACAGAGCTATGATGCGGTCATGCCCGAAATGCGGGTCTGAGAGATACCAATTTGACATTGCGCATTGCCATATCATGTCTCAGGCAAACTGTCACCGTCCCCAATATCTCGGCTTAAGCGTCGATAACACCATCCCGGAAGGACTGGATATGCTCGTCCCAGCCATGGTCCAGCAATTTCAGCAAATGCAGAGCTTTGTCCCCGCTTGCAGCAACGATGCCTTCATGCACGAGCGTAAGCCGTGTGCCACCAGCGACAGGCGTCAATGTCCATGTCACGGTGCTGGCCGCGCCATCAAATGGATCGATGATAAAGGTACAGACAAGCTCATGCGGTTTGGTGGCTTTAAGAACCTTGCCCCAGATCAGAGGAATGAATTCACCCTCTTCGGATTTGCGCACCAGCTCATAATCCTCCCCCGCGACAAGGTCGTGCCGCGCCGGATGATACCATATACCCAGCTTATCCTTATCTGTGAGAAATCCCCAGACGGTTTCCGGCGTGGCGGCAAAAATTGCCGTTTTGGTTAGAGTATCAGTCATTTTTATTATCCTTCGATTTTTCAGCTTCAATGGCCTGATGCAGATCTGCGAAGCGGTCATCCCAGAAGCGACGGAAGCTATCGAGCCACTCGCTTGCAAGGATCAGGGCATGCGGCTCCAGATGATTGACGCGGGCTCGCCCTTCTATACGAACCGATATGAGTTCTCCCTCCTGCAACACGCTGAGGTGTTTTTTGACGGCGGCGCGCGTCATATCGAAATGCTCCGAAACTTCCGCGATCGTCATATCCTCGCGCGCCAGCATGACAAGGATATCGCGGCGGGTCGGATCCGCCAGAGCGCGGAACACAGCTTGCGTTGTCATTGGCCGAGCGGCACAAAATCAAACGCGCCATCCTGATAGAGAAAGGCTGTGCAAGGCGTCCTGGAGATGCATTTGCTTGTATGCGGCAACCCTGCCAGGATCATGTAATAGGCACCTGGCCCAAGCGGCACTTCAGCACGATCGGCATTTTCCGATAGGTGAACGAAAGTACCTTCCACGACCACACCGAACATATTGGCGGATTTGATGTGCACCGGACTGGCGAGCCCGGCAGGCAAACGCACCATCGCCATATAGGCCTCCGTAAAGCGGTCCCCTTCCAGCGCAGCAAATTCGGCCCCTTCCTCTGTCTTGCTCCAGGGCAGATTCTCAGCCGGCAGGCTGGTAATGCTCTGCGCTGAGGATGGAGATGCCATGCCTCCAGCCATCAAAGCAGCGACAAGCAATTTGAGCATCATGTTATCTCCTTTTATAATACCTTTTGGTATCATTTAAAATAAAACTAAAAGGTATCATGTCAAGATCGAATTCCACATATGCGCAAATGAAGGGGATCGGATCGCAAGTCTACGACTATGCATTCATTGTTTCTTGACAGTCTGAGACGGCAAAAACACAAATGCTATGAAGGCGTTACTCTACAAGGCTAGACGCCATGCGCTGAAAGGCTTACTGCTATAAATTCGCTTGTAAACTTCAAGGAAACAACCAATGCCTGCCTATCGCTCAAGAACGACGACACATGGCCGCAACATGGCCGGTGCGCGCGGCCTCTGGCGCGCCACGGGAATGAAAGATGGCGATTTTGGCAAGCCGATTATTGCAGTCTGCAACTCCTTTACGCAATTTGTGCCCGGCCATGTGCATCTGAAGGATCTCGGTCAACTCGTGGCCAGAGAAATCGAAGCGGCAGGCGGTGTGGCCAAGGAATTCAACACCATCGCTGTCGATGATGGGATCGCGATGGGGCATGACGGCATGCTTTATTCCCTGCCCTCGCGCGAGCTGATCGCCGATGCGGCGGAATATATGGTCAATGCCCATTGCGCCGATGCGATGGTATGCATCTCCAATTGCGACAAGATCACACCGGGCATGTTGCTTGCCTCCATGCGCCTCAACATCCCGACAGTCTTCGTCTCCGGCGGTCCGATGGAAGCGGGCAAGGTCGTGCTGGAGAGCGGTGAAAAATCCGTCGACCTGATCGACGCTATGATCGCAGCGGCTGACGACAGTGTCAGCGATGCTGATGTGGCAACGATCGAACGTTCCGCCTGCCCGACATGCGGCTCCTGTTCGGGCATGTTCACGGCGAACTCCATGAACTGCCTCACCGAAGCGCTCGGCCTGTCCCTGCCCGGCAATGGCTCGACGCTGGCGACCCATGCGGACCGCAAGCGCCTCTTTATCGAAGCCGGGCACCTGATCGTCGATATAACACGCCGTTATTATGAAGAGAATGACGACAGCGTACTGCCGCGCAATGTCGCCTCGAAAGACGCCTATGAGAATGCGATGACGCTGGACATCGCAATGGGCGGCTCGACCAATACCGTCCTGCACATTCTTGCCGCGGCAAATGAAGGCGCTATCGACTTTACGATGGACGACATCGACCGCCTGTCGCGCAATATCCCCGTCCTGTGCAAAGTCGCGCCCGCCATCGAAAACGTGCATATGGAAGACGTACACCGCGCTGGCGGCATCATGGCGATTCTTGGCGAGCTGGACCGCGCAGGGCTCATCCATCGCAATCAACCGACCGTTCACACGCGCACGATCGGCGAGGCGCTCGACCGCTGGGACATCATGCGCACGGAAAGCGAAAGCGTACGCAATTTCTTCATGGCGGCCCCCGGCGGCGTGCCGACACAGGTCGCATTCAGTCAGGACCGGCGCTGGGACGAATTGGATATGGACCGCGAAAACGGCACCATCCGCTCATTTGAGAACGCCTATTCGAGAGATGGCGGCCTTGCCGTTCTCAAGGGCAATATCGCCACCGATGGCTGCATTGTAAAAACTGCCGGCGTTGATGAAAGCATTCTTAAATTCTCCGGCCCGGCGCGGGTCTTTGAAAGTCAGGACGCCGCCGTCAGCGCAATTCTGACCAACAAGGTCCATCCTGGCGACATCGTGTTGATCCGCTATGAAGGCCCGCGCGGCGGTCCGGGAATGCAGGAAATGCTCTATCCGACCAGCTATCTGAAATCAAAAGGGCTCGGCAAGGCGTGCGCGCTCGTAACCGATGGCCGCTTCTCGGGCGGATCGTCCGGCCTGTCGATCGGGCATCTTTCGCCGGAAGCAGCCGAAGGCGGACTCGTCGCCCTTGTCAGAGAAGGCGACATCATCGAGATCGACATTCCGAACCGCTCGATCAATCTCGCCGTCAGCGATGAAGAGCTGGCGGTTCGGCGCGTCGAACAGGAAAAATATGGCTACAAGCCTGCTGCGCCCAGAAAACGCAACGTTACCGCTGCGCTGCGCGCCTATGCCGCCATGACGACAAGCGCGGCAAAGGGCGCTGTCCGGCACGTGCCCGAATAAATCTGATTGCTCTATCAACGATTTCCAACGCCGTCAGCGCCGCGCTGGCGGCGTTTTGCATACAAACATTGCAAAACAATAAATTTACCTCTTGCAAACTGATTCAATAACAATTGATCAACAATCCCGCGAAAATTTTCTCATTTCCAAAAAGAATGACGCAACTTAAAGTTGCTATAACGGCGTGAGATGTAACGTCCAAACGCTGAGTGTGTGTCTTGAAAAAATTTAATTTTGCCCGTCAGCTCGTACTGCCGGTAACGTGGTTCGGTCTGAGCATGATCGCGATGCTGTGGTTCGGCATCGTGTACCAAGTCCGCAGCGAATATCAGAATGCGGAGCAAAATGCGCAAAGGAATTTGCAGAACTACGCCCGTGTGTTCGAAGAACATATCGAGCGGACGGTAATGGAGCTTGATAAGGCTCTCATCATTGCCCGCAAGCAATATCTGAAAGCGCGGGAAACTCTTCCCTATGATGAGGCGATCGGCTTGAGATTGCCTGATCCTGCATTGCTCAGTGATATGAGCTTTCAGATGGCGACAATCGATCGTGACGGCATACTCAAGGCAACGACGATCGGCGAGCATCCGCCAAAGCCTATCCCGCTTCAGGACCGCGCGCATTTCAAAATCCATGTGAACGCACGGCCGGACACGCCTTACATCTCTCAACCTGTGCTTGGGCGAAGGTCCGGGCGTTGGTCGGTGCAGCTTACGCGGCGGATCGAGGGTCCGGAGGGAAAATTTGACGGCGTGCTGGTTGCATCCATGGACCCGGCCCATTTTGGCAATTTCTACAGCTCGATCGACATCGGCCAGGACGATACGGTGATATTTGCCGGGACTGACGGGTATGTCAGGGTTGTCAGCGGATCGGAAACACTCAAACTTGGCGACAAGATCGAACATGGCAGTCTGATCGCAGACGCTGCAAAGGGCGATGGCGTCTATCTCGGCGATCTCTACGGCTCGGGCACCGAGCGTATGTTTGCGGTCCAGCATTTAAAGGATCAGCCGCTGTTCGTGGCGGTCGGCACCTCTCCTGAGGCCGTCTTTGCGGCCGCTAACCTAAATCGCGAGCGCTACATTCTTGTCGGCGCCGTCGTGACCCTGCTGATTTTTCTGGCGATTGCCGCCAGTATCCGCCATCACCAGACGATCGCTTATATGGCGCGCTATGACGATCTGACGGGCCTGGCCAATCGCGCAAATTTCAGGCAATCGCTGGAAATCGCCAGCGCCGGTCTGCAAAAAGGCCGCTCTGTCGGGCTTGTCCTTCTGGATATCGATAATTTCAAAGCGATAAACGACACTTACGGACATGTGTTCGGAGACAAGCTGCTTCTTGCGATCAGCAAACGCTTGCGCAAGGTCCTTCGCAGTAACGATCTGCTGGCCCGGCTGGGCGGTGATGAATTTGCGATGCTGTTTACCGACTTCAAGAAAGACGACGTGTCCGAGACGCGCGCTCAGGAAATCCTGGATGCAGTCCGCCGCCCGGTCATCATTGACAGCCAAAGACTGAATGTCACCGTCAGTGTGGGTAGCGCCGTTGCGACAAATACTGACGATACATTCGAAAGACTTTCCCAGAACGCCGATCTGGCGCTTTTTGAGGCCAAGCGTCAGGGCCGCAATTGCCACCAGCCATTCAAGATAGAAATGGCGGAACGGTTCGCAGAAAGACGCAAGCTGGAAGAGGATCTGAGCAAAGCACTGGAGCTCGATCAACTCGAAGTGTTCTACCAGCCCGTGCAATCGCTCGATGGCAATAAGATCACAGGCTTTGAAGCCTTGCTTAGATGGAAGCATCCCGAAAAGGGAATGGTCTCGCCCGTCAATTTCATTCCGATCGCGGAAGAAAGCCGGTTAATCATTCCAATTGGCGAATGGGTTCTCGATGAAGCCTGCAAGGCAGCGGTCAACTTTTCCGACAACAAGATGATTGCCGTCAATCTTTCGCCGATCCAGTTCAGTGACCCTAACCTGTACAACAAGGTCGTTGCGACGCTCGAGCGCAGCGGATTGCCGCCGGAACGGTTGGAGCTGGAAATCACGGAATCCGTGATGATCGACGGCAATGATCA
Source organism: Hyphomicrobiales bacterium (assembly GCA_019634405.1). Classification (GTDB taxonomy): domain Bacteria; phylum Pseudomonadota; class Alphaproteobacteria; order Rhizobiales; family Rhodomicrobiaceae; genus JAHQVI01. The sequence goes on along the minus strand of JAHQVI010000125.1, from coordinate 3,866 downwards.
GACCGCCGAAACTCTGAGCCGCCTGCGCGCCCTCGGCATACAGATCGCGATGGACGATTTCGGAACCGGCTATTCCTCGCTAAGCTATCTATGCAATTTCGAATTCGACCGGATAAAGATCGATCGTTCATTTATCGACGGGCTGGAAAAGCATGGCTATTATGATTCCGTCATCCGAACGATCATCAATCTGTCCAAAAGCCTGAAGGTGCATACGACGGCCGAGGGTATCGAAACGCTACAACAGCTTGAGATACTCCGCTCCATGGGCTGCACCGAAGCGCAGGGCTATCTTTTCAGTCCGCCAAAACCGCTCGACCAGATCCGTCATATGACAAATCCACCGGCCAACGAGCATCAGCAACGACCGTGCCTGAGCGAAGCGAACGCAACCAAGGCTGAACCAGCCGAACAGGAAGAGCCGCAAATGGAACAGCTCAAGCCGGCGATTCGTGAGGCTGGCTGATCGCATCACGCAGGCACGATTGACGCCTATTTCGATGAACGGCATGATACCCAGGCGCTGTTCTGCTGCGCAGAGCGTACGCAGGCATCGATAAAGATCATGCCGTTCAGCCCGTCTTCAACCGTGGGGAAATGGACATCGTTCGGGATCGGACGTCCCTCACGCCTCGCCGCGATGGCGCGCGCCGCTTCCGAATAAATGGTTGCGAACCCTTCAAGATACCCCTCAGGATGCCCCGCGGGTATACGCGACACGCGCGCAGCAGCCTCGCCCGCGCCCGCGCCAGCCCGCGTCATGAGCCGTTTCGGCTCGCCGAAAGGCGTGTGCCAGAGATGATTCGGCTGCTCCTGCTCCCATTCGAGGCCACCTTTGGTTCCATAGACCCGCAGGCGAAGGCCATTTTCATTGCCCGGCGCAACCTGGCTACACCAGATCGAACCTTTCGCGCCGCCGTCAAAACGCAGCAGGATATTGGCGTTGTCGTCCAATGCACGCCCCTCGACAAAAGAGGTCAGATCGGCAGCGAGCGCATCGAGCTTCAACCCCGTGACGAATGTCGCCAGATTAAGCGCATGCGTCCCGATATCGCCAATTGATCCGCCCGCGCCGGACTGAGCGGGATCCGACCGCCAGCTTGCCTGTTTCTGGCCTGTCTCTTCCAGCCTCTCGGTAAGCCAGTCCTGCGGATATTCCGCCTGCACCACGCGGATCGCGCCCAACTCGCCGAGGGCGATCATGTTGCGCGCCTGCCGGACCATCGGATAGCCCGTATAGTTGTGCGTCAGTACGAAGAGCGCGTCACTCTGCGCCGCCAGCATTGCCAGGGCCCTGGCGTCCTCAAGCGAAGAGGTCAGAGGCTTGTCACAGATAACGTGGATTCCGTGGGAGAGAAATTCGCGCGACGCAGGATAGTGAACGTGGTTCGGCGTCACGATCGCAACGGCCTCGATACCGTTCGGCCGCGCCGATTCAGCCTTGGCCATTTCGGTAAAGCTCGTATAGATGCGATCGTCGGCAAGACCAAGCGAGCGGCCTGAGCTTTGCGCTTTTTCCGGCGTGGACGACAGCGCGCCGGCAACGAAGTCGTAATGGCCGTCCAGCCTGGCCGCAATGCGGTGAACGCCGCCGATGAATGCGCCATCGCCGCCACCAACCATGCCAAGGCGAATGCGTCCGCTCTGCGCGTTTGCTTTTCCTTCAATTGTCATGGCTCATATCCCCAGCATACGGCGGTTGGCGGCTTCATCGGTTCCCGAACCGGCAAAATCGTCAAAGGCGGTTTCGGTCACGCGGATGATATGATCACGGACGAATGCCGCACCTTCGCGCGCGCCGTCCTCGGGATGTTTCAGGCAGCATTCCCATTCGACGACCGCCCAGCCGTCAAAATCATTGGCCGCCATCTTCGAGAAGATCGCGCCGAAATCGATCTGCCCGTCGCCAAGCGAACGGAACCGCCCTGCCCGGTCAACCCAGTTCTGATAGCCGGAATAAACGCCCTGCCGACCGGTCGGATTGAACTCGGCGTCCTTGACGTGGAACATCCCGATCCTGTCCTTGTAGATGTCGATATTGTCGAGATAGTCGAGCGCCTGAAGCACATAGTGCGAGGGATCATACAGCATGTTTGCGCGCGGATGATTGCCGACCTTTTCCAGGAACATCTCAAACGTCGCGCCGTCATGGAGATCCTCGCCGGGATGAATCTCGTAACACAGATCGACGCCATTGGCCTCCGCGTGATCGAGGATCGGACGCCAGCGATTGGCCAGTTCGGTAAAGGCGGTCTCAACCAGACCGGTGGGCCGCTGCGGCCAGGGATAGACGAACGGCCACGCCAATGCGCCGGAGAACGTTGCATGCGCATCTATGCCAAGGTTGCGCGATGCGCTGATCGCCAGCTTGACCTGATTGACCGCCCATTCCTGACGCGCCTTGGGATTGCCGCGTACTTCCGGCGCAGCAAAGCCGTCAAATGCTTCGTCATAGGCGGGGTGTACCGCAACGAGCTGGCCCTGAAGATGGGTCGACAGTTCGGTGACGGTAACACCGTTCGCCTCGGCCTTGCCCTTGAATTCGTCACAATAGTCATTTGAGGACGCAGCCGTCGCCAGATCGATCAATCGTGCATCCCAGCTTGGCACCTGCACGCCTATGTAACCGCAATCAGCCGCCCATTTCGTAATCGAATCCCAGGAATTAAAAGGCGCCTGATCGCCCGCAAACTGGGCGAGGAACAGCGCCGGTCCTTTGATAGTCTTCATGATTTTCTCCCTAGGATATGGCGACAATGATGTCACTATTGTTTGGAAATACACGCGGTGCAGTTTGACGCGGAAGAGATGTGTTGAAAATCCCCAATAGCAGAAAAAAGTCAGTACCTGTCAGAGGAGCGGCATGAAACCGGTGGTTACAACAAGCATTCGTCAAAAACCAACCGCCGCGCCGGATTTGTAGCAATGGACCAAAAGGAATACAGCCGTCTTTACAGCATTTAAAATATCATGGCCGCAGCTTCTTTGGCGAGCATCATGGTCTGCGCAAATGCCGCTCCGGTGAAGACCATGCAACAGCCCTAGCTGCGGCCACCGCCGTCACCGGCGCTCATGGATGCTCCGCCCATAAAGACAGCCGCGATCACGTCAAGCTCGAAGGCTAGTCCGGCCTTTGGCGTTGCCGCATTCAGCCGAGCGGACGAAGCTGCCATCGGCGCAACGTCCGCTTTCGATCATTTGAGAGACTGTGCGTATTCCTCAAGCTGCGTCGCGACTGTGCCCCAGCCGCGGGCTTCCAGCCTTCGCTGTAGGCATCCGGCGCCAGTTGGCATACACGGGGTCCGGCCCTTCTTTTCGGATATGATCAATCCGGTCGCTCGCGACAAGATCACGGATTATTGTGTCGATCTTGCATTTTGCTGCGACATCGATCCCGCATGTGGGCTCGTTCACAACGAGATCATCATTGGCGTTGACCTCCATCTCCGCCATCCTCGCGGCGTCACACTCGCACGATATGGCGAGCATCTGGCAATAGGCGCCCTGGACGATATTTAAGGGACTTCAGGACGCCGGACGCGAAACAACCGAACTGCAGGAGGGATTTCGTGGGGTCGACCCCCGTCGGCGTAGTCTCCGGGCCTTCCGTCGAACTCATGGTGCCGGCCGTCGACGAATTGCGAGAAACCCATCCGCCGTTAGAGCGTTTTGACGTGAAACAGAGTCGTTTTGGGATTCCCAAATTCGTTTATCGGTGATTCATAGGTTTCCATCTGAATTGATGGCGGCTTTGATGGCACGTAGTTTGAGTTCAGACCTTCGGCGGCGGGTGATTGAAGCAATCGAGGACGGTCTTTCGAGACGTGCTGCCGCCCACCGCTTTTCGATCGGAGAATCTACAGCGG
>JAHQVI010000124.1 GCA_019634405.1 Hyphomicrobiales bacterium | reverse complement strand
TCAGTTTGTTGATCGTTTCTATCATGTGCACGGGAATACGGATGGTGCGTGCCTGGTCCGCAATTGAGCGCGTTATCGCCTGGCGAATCCACCATGTGGCGTAGGTGGAGAACTTGTAACCGCGCCGGTATTCGAACTTGTCGACCGCTTTCATCAGGCCGATATTGCCTTCCTGAATGAGATCGAGGAATTGCAGGCCGCGATTGGTGTATTTCTTTGCGATCGAAATCACGAGGCGCAGGTTTGCCTCGACCATTTCCCGCTTGGCTTCGCGAGCTTCGCGTTCGCCCTTCTGCACAATCTTGACGATGCGGCGATATTCGGAAATTTCGAGGCCGGTTTCAGAGGCCAGGCCTTGGATTTCCTTGCGAATATCATCAACTCGCTCGGCTTCCTTGTCGATGAAATTCTTCCAGCCCTTGCCCTTGAGGCCGCGAACGCGGTCCGCCCAGTTCGGGTCAAGTTCGTTGCCCTGATATTCCCTGATGAACTCCGCGCGCTTGACGCCGAAGCTTTCCGCCAGGCGCAACAGGCGGCCTTCATAGCCCATCAGGCGCTTGTTGATGTCGTATAGCTGTTCGACCAGCGACTCGATGCGATTGGAGTTGAGCGACAGGCTTTTGACTTCGGTGATGATCTCGTTCTTGAGCTTCTTGTAACGCTTTTCCTGAGCAGGCGTCAGGCTGTCATCATGCAGCTTGCGGTCAACGAGTTCGTCCTGAAGCTTGCGCAGCTTCTTGTAGTTTCCGGCGATATTGTCGAAAGTTTCAAGAACTTTCGGCTTGAGTTCGGCCTCCATCGCAGCAAGCGACATGGCGTTCTCGAATTCATCCTCATCAACATCGTCCTCGCCGGACTGCTGATCTTCGCCGTCGCCTTCCTCATCGCCGTCCTGTTTTTGGGGGGCCGCCGGGGCGCCATTGACGCGCGCTTCGCCATTTGCCGGGGCCGGGACTGGGGCTGGCTGGGTTTCGGCGGCGAAGGGGCCGGAATAGGTCGCTTCGAGGTCGATGATATCGCGCAGCAGAATTTTGCCTTCATTCAATTCGTCGCGCCAGATGATGATGGCCTGGAACGTCAGCGGGCTTTCACACAGCCCGGCGATCATGGATTCGCGTCCGGCCTCGATCCGTTTGGCGATTGCGATTTCGCCTTCGCGGGACAGAAGCTCGACGGATCCCATTTCGCGCAAATACATGCGTACCGGATCGTCTGTGCGGTCGGTCGAGACCTCGGTGGTTTTTTCCGGCTTGGCGACAGGCAGCCCGGGCGAAGAGTCACTATCATCGGTATCGGAGTTGAGCGAGCCGTTATCGGCGTCCTCGACTTCTTCAGAATCAATAACATTGATGCCCATTTCTGAAAGCATGGACATGATGTCTTCGATCTGTTCGGAGGAAACCTCGTCGGAAGGCAGGACTTCATTCAATTCGTCGTAAGTGATATAGCCGCGCGCCTTGGCGACTTTTATCATCTTCTTGACGGCCTGATCGGAGAGATCAAGCACCGGGCTGTCCGAATTGTCGTTTGCTAGTGGTGTCTGTTCTTCGCGTTTTGCTGTTGCTGCCATTCCAAACTCCAGATGGTCGCCGTGATAAGGGCAGGCGCCCAAACATCTATTTTGCTGGCCGGTGAACCGAACCGTGATGCTCTGCCTGACCGGCATCCCCTACCGGCGTGAGGCATCGCGAATGCTTCCGTGACACGGCGCGATCCAAGGACGAACCGCGCCAGTTTGAACTGCTGGATTGACTAGATTTTTCCGTCGAACGAATCACTGCGACGACCCTGTCTGTTTACCGCTAGCGCAGCAGAGTTAACACTTGTTAAAAATGCCTCATAAAGAGCCAAATTTTGCAGACGTACGATATCGCCGCGGCTTCTATAGCTCCGGTTCCGAAGCCCTCATTATCGCTAAGATTGCGCAACACCAGATTACAAACCATTTGAGCATATAGTTCGCCGGGTCCAGCCTTGGCTTTTTCGATTAGCGAGGCATTCCGCGCATCGTAGCAGTGTAAGTTGCGCCGTTTTCCGGCGTGTCACTGCGGTAGTCGCCTCTCAGGGCGTGATGTCGTGCTCGAACGTGATCGAAAAATAAGTATGCACCAATTTACCCAATTGATAGTGGGGCGACCGGTTGTCAAGCCATTTCTATATGCATTCTGAATTATGACGTAGTTTTTTGAACGGATGATACCAAATCCCATCAGCGATGTTGTCCATTGACCTTAGCGACACGCTTCATCGCTATCTTGACCATGTCATCAAAATTGCTCTTCTCAAGCTCCCGGGCCCCGCCATCATCGATCCTGGGCGTCTCGTTTCCATTTGTGCCCATCAAAGCCGGCACAGATGAGAGCCATTCGTCCTCGTCGCCATGTTCGGCCGCTTCCATGATCGCAAGGCGAATGCGCGCATCGTTCTGGTACGCTTTTTGCGCTTCGAAAAACGTTTTGAGGTTATTGACGATCTGCTCCTGCTTCTCGTCGCGCACCAATACCTTGAGCGGTGCGACAAGCGCGTCAATTCTGCTCAGGGCCGTATGGCTGGCAGGATCCCGCGCCAGCTCTTGGCGGATCGGCGTATCCCGGATCGGGTAAATCTCCAGAATCCGGCGTTTGAGGATGTTGAAGTCTTCGTCCTCGAAATCATAGCCGGAGATTTCCTCGTAATATTGTTCGATGGCATCTTCATGATCGAGGATCATCTTGAGAAGGATGGCGTCGTTCAGACGTCGCGCATTGGCGTCGGCAAGGCCGCTCGTTCGCACCTCCGGCGTGCCCGCCTCACCCTTGCGGTTCTTGCGTTGCGAGAAATGCTGCCAGAGCCGGTTGCGGATCGTCATGTCGTAATGTTTGCGGACAAGCGGATCGGCGATCGTGGCGATCAGATCCTTCAGCCTGCCTTCCAGCTCCGCGCGTTTTTCCGGCGTTCGCCATTCAGCAGCCGAGACCTCCTTGTTCCAGAGCCCGTCTATCAGCGTCTCGCGCTTTGTCAGGGCCTGGGCAACGGCGTCGCGGCCGCGCTGGCGCAATAGATCGTCGGGATCGAGACCATCGGAGAGAAAAACGAAATTCAGGCTCTTGCCCGGCGCCAGGAGCGGCAACGCGGTCTCGATGGAGCGATGCGCAGCTTTCACCCCGGCGCTGTCGCCATCGAAGCAAAGCAAGGGTTCCTCAGCCAGCCGCCACAACATCTTGAGCTGGGCTTCCGTCAGCGCTGTACCGAGCGGAGCAACAGCATTTTCGAAGCCGGCGCGGTGAAAAGCGATCACGTCCATATAGCCTTCGGCGACAATGATCTGCCCGGACTCGCGCGCCGCCTTTCGTGCGGCGGCGGCGTTAAACAGCACCGATCCCTTGTGAAAGAGCGGCGTTTCTGGCGAATTGAGATATTTCGGCTGCTGCTCATGTGCGAGCGCGCGCCCGCCAAATGCAATAATTTCGCCGCGCATATCAGTGATCGGAAACATCAGGCGATTGCGGAAACGGTCATAGCTGACGGGAATGTCATTGCCCGAGATCAGCATGCCCGATTCAGCCATATCTTCAGGGCGGAACCCTCTGGTGGCCAGATGTTCCTTGAGTTGGTGGCGGCCCGGCGGCGCATAGCCGAGCCGGAAGCGCTCAATGACCTCGCTGCTCAACCCGCGCCGTTCCAGATAGGCGCGCGCGTCATAGCCCTGCGAACCCGAAAGCGACGCCTCGAAATAGCGGCATGAGTCTTCCATGATCTTGCGCAGCGTGACGGCCTGAGCCTCGCGGGCTTCGGCCTGCGGCGTCGGTTTGGGCAATTCGACGCCGGCCTCGTTGGCGAGTTGCTCCACGGCTTCCGGAAAGGAAAACCCGTCGACTTTCATCAGGAATTTGAAGATATCGCCATGCTCGCCGGTCGCGAAGCAATGGTAGAACCCCTTCTGGTCGTTGACAGTGAAGCTTGGCGTCTTCTCATGCTTGAAGGGGGACAGCCCGGAAAATTCGCGGCCCTGCTTTTTCAGTTTCACACGCCGCCCCGCCACGCTGCTCACGGGGAGTCGTGCACGTATTTCATCGAGAAGGGCAGGGGGATAGCGCATGATGACCTCTGTTGAGACGCAATCTTACGTGATTCGCCTATGCCGCTGACGCAGCGGGGGCGACGCGGAGGACAATGGGGATAAATCCGCCGGATTCACAGGAAAGTTTATCCGCAGACGATCGTTGTGGCCGGGCGTCTATCGTCATGTCCGAGCGCGCTGCCAATATCGGCGTCATCTTCGCAGGTTACGTTGGGTTTCTCAATCAAGAAGCCTTTTGCGCCGTCAATCGCGATGCCATCTTTGCTATCTGTTAACTTCATAATGCGGCGCGGCCGGAGCCTGGCCGCGCGCCAAAGCCGGCCGCAATGTATGGCAACGGGGTTGCAAATCCGGTTCGCTTCAGTGTCGCCGGAACCTGTTTAGCGCCGCTCAGATCCGCACAGTCACAATTTGCGTCGCGGTCAGGCGGGGCCTTCAAGCTCCGCGATAGCCTCAGCTATAGCCACAGTCCGGCTGGCCATCTCGGCGTGCAACCGCTCGACCATTTTGCCGTCAATCGTCAGCACGCCTTTGCCGGAATTTTCCGGCAACGAAAAGGCCGCGATGACTTCCCGCGCCCATTCGATTTCATCGGCTGGCGGTGTAAACACAGCATTGCATGACGCGATCTGGCTGGGATGAATCAGCGTCTTGCCGGTCATGCCGAGGGCTTGTCCCTGCTCCAGCTCGGCATGGAGCCCGGCCTCATCGCCAATCGCGTTGTAGACGCCGTCGATGACGTCCAGCCCGTGAGCCTTCGCCGCCGCAACGCAGGTGGAAAGCCATGCGATCATACCCATGCGGCCATTTGTGAGGGTTGCGCCAGTTTCCTTGGTAAGATCATTCGTGCCGAGCACGAAGACCTGCAGCTCCGGGCTGCCTGTCCGGGCGGCGGCGATCTGTCCGACATTGAGCATGGCGCGCGGCGTTTCCATCATTGCCCATAAGGTCAGGCGGTTGTCTGCCCCGGCAGCCCGGAGAATAAGGCGGGCGGCCGCGATATCGGCAGGTGTTTCGACTTTCGGCAGCAGAACCGCATCCGCGCCGGACCGGGCGGCCATCTTCATATCCGCCACGCCCCATGGCGTTGACAGCGCATTGACCCGGATGACGATTTCCCGCTTGCCATAGCCGCCATTCCGCACAGCGGCCTCAAGCTGGCGTCGCGCAGCCTCCTTCTCGCCGGGTGCAACAGAATCTTCCAGATCGAGGATCAGGACGTCGGCGGGAAGCGTTTTGGCCTTTTCGAGCGCGCGCGCGTTGGAGCCGGGCATGTAAAGAGCGCTGCGGCGAGGGTGGAATTGCATTTTCTTGCCTTGATATTAGAGTGCGAAAACACGCGGAACCTGGCGCAAGAATAGCCTTGGCGCCATCTCCAAGAAAGATCTGCTTTGGATTTATCAAAATGCCTGCAATTCTAAGCCTGTCATCGCAGGTTGCACGCGGACTCGTCGGACATGCGGTTAACGGTTTCGTATGGCAGCGGCTTGGCTTCGATGTCACCCTGCTGCCGACGGTCATTCTGTCAAACCGGCCGGATTATCCGCATTATTCGGGTGAAGCTGTGCGCGCAGAGCAGCTTGACGCAATGCTTGGCGCGCTTCAGGCCAATGGTTTCCTGCGCGATGTCAGTGCGATCTTCACGGGCTATCTGCCAAGCGCCTCGCATGTGGCTCTCGCCAGGACGTGGATCGGACGTCTCAAATCGGAGCGGCCTGACATCGTCTATTGTTGCGATCCGATCTTCGGAGATGAGCCGCATGGTCTTTATGTGGCGGAGGAAGCCGCCTCCGCTTTGAGGGACGAACTCGTTCCAATCGCGGATATTGTGACGCCGAACCGTTTCGAGCTTGGCTGGCTGACCGGACACGAAATCAAGGTGAAAGCCGATGCGGTGGCCGCGGCGCGCGGTCTCGGGCCGCTTGTCCTTGCGACCTCCGCGCCTTGCGACGAGCCGGGATATCTTGCCAATATTGCGGTTAATGAACAGGAGGCATGGGCGGCAATATCTGCGTTTCGCAAGCATGTTCCTCATGGTACGGGGGATCTGGCAGCGGCGCTGTTCCTTGCTCGGCATCTTCGCGGAAATTCGGTCAGGGACACGCTGGCGCTGACGGCCGGAGCGCTGGAGACGGTCATCGATGCTAGTGTCGGGCGGGCGGATCTGGCGCTGATTTCACAGCAGGAACAGTGGGTTAACGCTAGCGCATCGCCAGTTCGTCTGATCGCGGAGACGCTTGCATGATGCTGGTTGCCGGCGTGGATGGCTGTCCCGGAGGCTGGATGTGCGTCTTGCTTGACGCCGGTACGGGCGCGCCGGTTTCGGCATTCATCACGCCGAAATTCGCCGCCCTTATCGAACGCAGCGATATATCCCGGATTGCGGTGGATATTCCAATCGGCGCGCCGGATTTCGTGACACGGGAAGGGCGCGTCTGCGACAAGACCCTCCGCTCCGTTCTTGGCGGGCGGCAGTCCAGCGTCTTCGCCGTGCCCGCGCGCGCGGCGCTGGAACAGGCCGATTATCGCGCCGCCTGCGAGGCCGCTTTCGCCCGATCCGATCCACCGCGCAAGGTGTCCAGGCAATGCTATCATCTTTTTCCCAAAATCCGGGAAGTGGACAAGCTCATGTCGCCGCAACTGCAAAGCCGGGTGAGCGAATGCCATCCGGAAGGGGCATTCTGGGCAATGAATGGCCGCACCGCGCTTGAGCTGCCGAAAAAAGTCAAGTCGAAGCCGTATGCTCCGGGCCTTGCCGAACGCAGGGCGCTACTGATCAGGGCCGGATTTCCCGAAAGCTTTCTCGAAGGGCAAAGTTTCAGGCGTGTTGAAGCGGGAGCGGATGATTTTCTCGACGCTTGCGCTTGCGCCTGGTCAGCGCGGCGCATTTTCCGCGATGAAGCGATTGCTTTTCCGCAGGATCCGCAGGTTGACCCGAACGGGCTGCGAATGGAAATCCGCGTCTGAGGCTACACGATCAGCCGCGTGATAACCGTATACAATCCCATCATGAGCAGCCCGGCAAAGAAGACCTTGCGAAACGTCTCCTCGGGCAGCGTCTTGCGGTAACGCTCGCCGAGGAAATAACCGGCCATGGTTGGCGGCAGCATCAGCAGCGAATAGCCGGCATGAGACAGCTGCATGACATTTTGTCCTGCAAGTGCCACGCCCAACGCAATCACCGCACACAGAAAAAAAACGCCCATTGCCTGGATTAGCTCGTCGCGGCGCAGGCCAAGCGCCTGCATATAAAGTACGCCGGGCATCAGATAGGAGCCCGTCATTCCGCTGATCAGGCCGTTGATCGCGCCGAGCACGGGCGAGAGCCAAACTTCGAATGGCGCGAGCGGAAGCGGGGCAGGGCGGGCAAGACTCAGGGCCGAATAAATGCTCAGCACCAGCCCGAACAGGCCAGCCATCAGGTCAGGATCGGCAATGACGAGGATGCTGACTCCAAACCAGGTCCCGATAAACAGGCAAAGCAGAAACGGCCAGAATCGCTTGAGAATGATCCCGGCATTGCCGCCCGACGAGGCCTGCCAGACATTCGATACGAAGGCCGGTATGAACATGACCGCGACTGCGTCGCTGAGCGGCATCAGGTTGATCAGCAATGCAATCGCGACTGTCGGAAGACCAACGCCGATCAGGCCCTTTACGCCACCCGCGAATATGAACAGGACGGCGGCGATGAGCAGGGTGGAAGCCAGGAGATCCAATGCGGCGACCTTGTGATATGACGCGAGCGGACGATTTGCCTGCCCGCGTCAGGGAACCGATCAGGCCGCTTCGCGGGCTTTGACCAGCCGGCGGTTGATCATGGTTTCCGCGATCTGAACGGTGTTGAGCGCGGCGCCCTTGCGCAGATTGTCGGACACGACCCACAGATTGAGGCCGTTCTCGACCGTGGAGTCCTCACGAATGCGCGAAACATAGGTGGCATATTCGCCCACGCATTCGACCGGCGTGATATAGCCGCCATCTTCCGGCTTGTCGATCACGAGCAGCCCGGGCGCATCGCGCATGATATTACGCGCCTCATCCGCTGAAATCGGTTTTTCAAACTCGATCGTGACCGCCTCGGCATGGCCGACAAAGACCGGCACACGCACGCAGGTTGCGGTAAGCTTGATTTTCGGATCGAGGATCTTCTTGGTTTCCGCGACCATCTTCCATTCTTCACGGGTTGAGCCATCTTCCATGAAGCTGTCAATATGCGGAATGCAGTTGAACGCGATCTGCTTGGTAAAGATCTGGGGCGTCGGTTCGTCGGTGACGAAAACGCCCTTCGTCTGCGTCCAGAGTTCGTCCATCGCTTCCTTGCCGGCGCCGGAAACGGACTGATAGGTGGAAACGACGACACGCCTGATCGTGGCCGCTTCGTGCAATGGTTTGAGCGCCACGACAAGCTGCGCCGTCGAACAGTTCGGATTGGCGATGATGTTCTTCTTGGCGAAGCCTTCCACAGCGCCGGCATTGACCTCCGGTACGATCAGCGGAACGTCCATGTCGTAGCGCCAGGCGGACGAGTTATCGATGACGAGGCAGCCTTGCGCTGCGATCTTCGGTGACCATTTCTTGGAAATGTCTCCACCGGCCGACATCAGCGCGAAATCGCATTTGGAGAAATCGAACTGCTCAAGATCATGGCATTTCAGCTTCTTGTCGCCGAATGACACCTCGACCCCGAGAGAGCGGCGTGATGCGATTGCGTAAACCTCGTTCACGGGGAACTCGCGTTCCGCAAGGATATTCAGCATTTCGTGGCCCACATTTCCAGTGGCGCCGACGATGGCGACATTGTAGCTCATAACTCTTTCCCGATATTATCTTGCGTTATCTTCTAACGCTACTGCGATGACGTGTCTACGCTCAGTGATGTGCGTCACGCATTGGTGCTATATCTGCCCGATGGCGAAGAATTAGACGCGGCGGCCCTATTAAAGGTTGCTTCATTATTGCATTCAAAACCTTGAATTGGTTAATTCGTGTTAATCTAATCACATAATTTAGTAAAAATACCTGTCCGTGCAGGCCCTATCTATCCCCATTCCCGCCAGGCCTGTATCTAAGATGTATTGGGAAAAAACCTGATGCCAATCAGGCTAAAATAATGAATTTGGGGCACTAATGAGAGTTCTTGCGCATTTGATCGCAGTCCACACGCTCGTGTTTGGACTGGCAGCTCCTGCGAACGCTGCTGATCTATTTATCTCGGAAGATAATGTGTGCGGGTCATTGAAGGATGATCCTTGCGAGAAGCCGGCGCTTTGGAGCGGCCTTTATATTGGCGGTTTCGTTGGCGGCGGCTGGGGCGATGTCGATATCACTGACATCTTTACCTATGAATGGGACCCGCTCGCCAAAAACCGCATTGATCTTTCAGCTACGACAGCAGGTCTGCGCGCAGGCAAGAATTGGCAGGACGGCAATCTTGTCCTAGGTATCGAAGCCGGGTTGGGCGTCATGAATTTCTCCGACGATGTATCCACCGATGATCTGGAGCCGGGCGGCATCGTTCCCAAGATCGGCGCAACCTATTCTGTGTCTGGAGATTTTTACGGTGAGCTGACCGGACGCGTTGGATATGCGGCCGATAATGCGCTGTTCTTCGTCAAGGCGGGTGGAGCATTCGTCAATGTTGATTTCGACGCGCATTATGAAGGCGAAAACTGGACCTTCGAGGACAACGCGCCGGGGCATGAATATTCGGTGTTCGACGTCAGCAACAGCAAGACGATGTTCGGTTGGACTGCGGGGGTCGGCGTGGAATATTCGCTGGGGGATTCCTTGTCGCTATCGCTCGAATATCAGCATTATGATTTCGGTAACCTGTCATACAGCTATGATCAGACCTATGACATCAAGACCGCAGGCGTGTCGCGCCTGTTCGGCGATGTGGATGCCGACGTGACGCTCGATGTCGTGAAGCTGGGGCTGAACTACAAGCTGCAGGATGACGCCCAGGCGTTCGAATAGGGACGGCTCATCGACGAGGTCGCGAATTGCAATCGGGGATGGCTGTTGGCCGTCCCTTTTTGTTGCGCGCTTGATCTCCCCGATCCGGCATAGGGCGGAGCGTGCCCGTGCACCCCTGACAGTCAATCGGCGGTCGCTGCGGCGCCCTGGCTCTTTATTTGAGCGGCGGATTTACCCGAAAACCGGCGCTCATTTTTCGGTCTGATGGCTCTGAGGGCGCGTCGTTCCGATAGATCGAGTGAGAGGGGTAAGCTGCAACCAGCATTGCGGGCTGTCGCCTCCGATCTGTAACGCGATCGGCTCCAGGTTGTACAGACGATCTGATCGACCTTGGACCGGCCAACCCCTCGAAGCGAGATTATGCGCGGCTGCGAACGGAGCGCGCGGTCATCCAGGTTTGAAAAACCGCTGCAAGAGCCGAAATGACGGAGGATATGAGCGAAATCATCATCGCCATATCCTGCCGGTCTGAGGGCTCTCTCACAACCGTGACGTTTTCCGGGCTAAGGCTGCGCGTGCCGAAACCGCGTCTCTGCGCTGACGTCTCGGCGCTGTCTTCCGCCGCCGGCGCGCTTGCGGCGACGGTTTGCTCAGGCTGATAGGTTCGCCAGTAATAGGCCGCGCCGGTTGCCATGATCGACACAAGGAAGAGCACAGAAAAGAAACGCCGCATGACAGCTACACTCCCGGGTATAAAACACCGATCACGCTGACTTGACGACTTCTTCGGTGACTTTCTTGGCGTCGCCAAACAGCATCATGGTGTTATCGCGATAAAACAGCGAATTGTCGATACCTGCATAGCCGGAGGAAAGTGAGCGCTTGATGAACATAACGGTGCCAGCCTTCCAGACTTCGAGAACCGGCATGCCGAAAATGGGGGAAGCCGGATCTTCCTTTGCCGCCGGATTGGTCACGTCATTCGCGCCGATCACGAAAGCGACATCAGCCTGACTGAAGGCGTTGTTGATGTCCTCAAGTTCGAAAACCTCGTCGTAAGGAACATTGGCTTCCGCCAGCAGCACGTTCATATGGCCAGGCATGCGGCCGGCGACCGGATGAATTGCATAGCTGACCTCGACACCGGCCTCCTTGAGCATGTCGGCCATGTCGCGCAGCGCGTGCTGAGCCTGAGCGACGGCCATGCCATATCCAGGCACGATGATGACCTTGGATGAGTTTCTCAGGATGAAGCTGGCGTCTTCCGCGGAGCCTTGCTTTACGGGGCGCTGTTCGCCGTCCGTGGCCGAAGCAGCCGCCGTTTCGCCGCCAAATCCGCCGAGAATGACCGAGATGAAGGAACGGTTCATGCCTTTACACATGATGTAGGACAAGATCGCGCCTGACGAGCCCACCAATGCGCCGGTGATGATGAGCGCCGAATTGCCGAGGGTAAAGCCGATGCCGGCTGCGGCCCAGCCCGAATAGGAGTTCAGCATCGAGACGACGACCGGCATGTCAGCGCCGCCAATCGGAATAATGATGAGTACGCCCAGCACCAGCGCGACAATGGTTATCAGCCAGAACAGCGAGGTCGAAGCCGATGTGCAGAACACCCAAATCAGGACAACAAGCGCAACAGCGAGGCCGATATTGATGAGATGGCGGCCGGGCAGCGTGATTGGCGCACCGGACATGCGTCCGTCAAGCTTGGCGAAGGCGATGATCGAACCGGAGAAGGTGATCGCGCCGATCGCCACGCCGAGCGACATTTCGACAAGGGTTGCGACGGCGATATTGCCGGGTGTGCCAATACCGAAAGCTGCGGGCGCATAAAGAGCCGCTGCGGCGACAAATACGGCGGCAAGGCCGACCAGGCTGTGAAACGCGGCGACAAGCTGCGGCATCGCGGTCATGGCGATTCGCTTGGCTATTATCGCGCCGATACCGCCGCCAAGCACCAGACCGCCGACGATGAGCATCCAGCTCATTGCGTCCGAGGGCGCCGCAACGCCCAATGTCGTCGCAATGGCAAGCGTCATGCCCGCAATACCGTAAGCGTTACCCTGACGAGCTGTCTCCGGACTGGAAAGCCCGCGAAGCGCCAGAATAAAGAGCACCCCGGAAACGAGATAAAGAAGAGCAACCAGATTTGGAGACATTTTATTCCCTCAGAATTTCCCGTTTGCCGCATCCGGCCTGCCGCCGAAATTGTCAGGCCACGAATGAGCGCCAGTTGTTACGGCGTTGTTATTTCTTCTCTTTTTTCTTGTACATAGCCAGCATGCGCTGTGTGACCAGAAAGCCCCCGAAGATGTTGATCGCAGCCATGACAAGAGCAAGAAAACCAAAAACTTTCGATGTTCCCGCGCCTTCCAGCGCCTCGCTGCTGGCATCGACCGCAACGGCAAGCAGGGCGCCGACCACGATGACCGACGAAATTGCGTTCGTGACGGACATGAGCGGAGTATGAAGTGCGGGCGTTACGCTCCAGACGACGTAATAGCCGACGAAGATCGCCAGTACGAAGATTGAGAGACGGAAGATAAACGGATCGACTTCGCCGCCCGCTGCTGCGGCCCAGGCCGGGGAGCAGGCGAAAAGCGCGGTCAGAATGGTTGACAGATAGACAATCAGCGTGCGGATTGTTCTGCGGCCGCCTTCAGCCGATGCCTCGCGTGTCTCCGGTGATGAC
>JAHQVI010000015.1 GCA_019634405.1 Hyphomicrobiales bacterium | reverse complement strand
GCCCGCCCGGCCAGACTTGCGGCCAGTTTGCCATCCAGCGCGCCCAATCCGGGCATTTCGATGAGCAGGGGGAAGGCCGTGATTTTGGAGATGCCTGGAATGGTTTCCAGGACCGCAAGACGTTCGGTGAGCTTTCCGTCTCCGGCGAAGCGGGCTGCGATTTCTTCCTCGATGGCTGCGATCCGAGCCTCGATCGGCTTGCACCGTTGGGTATTGTGCTGTGTCAGACGCTTAAGGCCCAGGGGCTTGCCGCGGTTCCTCGCCGCCGTTTGATCCTTGATGAGGGCTTGCCGCGCGATGTTTAACTCCTCCGAGTTCGCTCAGCCTTTTATCGCCGACAGGACGCACCTCCAGCTTGGCCCGCTTGGCGACCGGAGACGCCCCGATCTGTTCCCCTCCGCTGACGAGAGGGCGGCACCCCTCTCCCGGCAGTTCCGTGTCTGCCCGTTCACGGGAAAGTCATAAGACAAGCATCGGACCGAAAAGTGGATACCGGTTTTCGGACAAATCCGATGCGTCAGCAAAAGAGCATCGGACTGAAAAGCGGATGCCGGTTTTCGGATAGATCCGATGCGTCAGCAAAAGAGCATCGGACCGAAAAGTGGATACCGGTTTTCGGGCAAATCCGATGCTTCAGCAAAAGAGATAGAGCGCCTCCATAAGATATGGCGCTCCAGACATTTGTGATCGATCATCGCTCAGAAACGCATATAGAGATTTGCGGAGCCGTACAGGCTTGGATCGTCTTTGTAATTACTTGAATAGCCGCCTGAAAGTGTCGTCTCTATCGTATCATCGTAGATGCGTATGAACGCGCCGGCGCGCCCGCCTGCTCCTTCCGCCTTGTCGCCATACACTGCCAGCTCCGGTCCCAGGCCCAGCCATTCGGATTGCCTGTAGCCATATTTGAGATCCGCCGAATAGCTTTGCGAGCCGGTAAAATAGGCTCCATTGGCTGAGAACCAGTTTTTGTCGTCAAGCTGCAGCCACGCTTCAACGGTTCCTTCTGCGCCGATCACGCTGTCCGTCGATCTATACGAATTGTCCAGGGCTGTTAAATTTTCGCTCTCATAGGCAAGCCCTAAAAAGGTTTTCAGCGTGAGCGCGCCAAGCGACCACGCATAGCCCGGCTTGACGCTAAGATGGTAGCGGTTGACTTGATAGTCCTTGTATTGAACGAGGTTTTGACCTTCAAGATGAAGTCCATAGTAATTTAGAAAATTATTGAAACTTTGACTGGAAACGAAGTCTGCGTCGGCCAGATTATTGCAGGCTGTGGAAATGTCTGCATTGGGGGGCTGGGTGCTGGCCGAGCTATTCTGCTGGCAAATCGTCGAAATTCTGTCTTCGTAGCGATATTGTGAGTAATGCCCGGAAATTTTCAAGCGCCATCCCCGCATTGGCAGTGGCTGGAACAGTCCGATATTGACCGAACCATACACAGTCAACGCCTGTGCCGTACCGTTCATGCCGGTTGAAACGTCAACATATTTGGACGAAATTTGAAAATTGGAAATAGCGCCAAATAGCGCTGGTGTATCAATCGATTGCGCCCGGGTCGGTGTCGTGGACAGGGCCGCAAGCGCGACGAAATACAGACTTGAGTAACAACGCATCACGGTACCACTACATTAACGCCACAGTGCAGCCACAATAATGCCCCGCCATCCTGTAAAACAGATGGTATTAACCCCAAGGCAAGGTCTATATGGCTTTGCTCGCTGGGACTTACATTGGCGAGCGGCGCCTTGGTATTTGCGCTGACTGTCCTACCGGCGGAATGGTGTGCTAATGTCAATACTTAAAGGTTTTGTTCGGCATGCGCTTAGTCTGTCGCGGGAGAGTTTCTTGACCGGGCGAGGTTGTCGCGCATATGTGGCGTTGTTCGCAGTATTACCCCTGCTTGGAAGTTGCGCGCCTGCAGGCATTATGCCCGACATGCTCGATGGATTTCAGCCCGTCAGCTATCAGCCGGTTGGTATCGGAGAAGATGTGGTCAAGCTGGCCGTGCATGAAAGCGGCAGGGGTAAGCCGCTGATATTGCTGCATGGCCTTGGCGCATCAAGCTACACATGGCGCAAGGTTATCCCTGATCTTGCAAAGAGCTACCGTGTCATTGCGATTGATCTCAAGGGGTTCGGCAAGTCGGACAAGCCGCTGGATTCCCGCTACTCATTGCTCGATCATGCGCGACTGATCGAAGACTTCATACTGCGCCGCAAGCTCCGCGATGTCACGCTTGCCGGGCATTCCTATGGAGGCGGCATTGCGCTGGCGGTCGCGCTCAATCTGCAGGAATCCGGTTATGATCACGTCAGTAAGCTGATCCTGGTGAACAGCATTGCCTACCGGCAGCCTCTGCCCTTCTTCTTTCAGGTCCTGAGAGTGCCGATCGTCGGAGAACTCGGTCTTTCCCTTGTTCCGCCTGAGGTGCAAATGGCGCGCGCGCTGACGATCGCTTATTACGAGGACCGCAAGGTAACCGACGAGACGATTGACGCCTATGCGAGTTCGCTCAGAAGTGAGGGCGGACGCCACGCCTTGCTGCATACGATCGATCAGCTCGACCCCGAATTGGCGGATAGTTTTTCCAGGCGCTATAAGAATATAGAGCTGCCGGCGCTTGTCATGTGGTGCAGCCACGACAAGATTGTCCCGCTCGGTTACGGTCGTCGCCTTGCCAAGAACCTGCCAAACGCCGATTTCACCCTGATCCCGGATTGCGGACATATTCCGCATGAGGAGCAGCCTGAAGCGACCCTCAAGGCGATCCGCAAATTTTCTGCGGACCACTCCGGCTAGAGCGTTTTCAGGCGTAGCAGCCCCGTTTCGCCGTCCGGAAAGCACGTAAAGACAGTGTTCGTGCGCGCGCGACTGCAAACGGACTTGGCTGCTGCGCCCGATCTTTTTGTTTGCGCATCGTATTTATCCGAAGACCGGCGTCCACTTTTTGGTCCGATGCTGTAGAGCGTGTCCGTATACGTGATGCAATGTCTGCGCAGTGACATCGCGAAATTTCCGTGAAATCGGGAGAGGCTGACCTGGGAGCGCGCGAAACAACGCGTTCTGAGAGAAATGGCCTGTGTTTGGAAGGGAGAAATCGTCAATCAAATCAATGCGTACAGCCCCCGCTTTCAAGTTTCAACGGTAGCTATTTTCGATCTCAGCGCAATTGGAACGCAGGGTGGTATCAGGGATATGTGCGTCAGTCGTTATGAAGGCGCGTCGGTGCAGTGGAGAGGACGCGTATACTAATAGTATACGCGTCAATAGTGACGGCATGGTAGGTAATCAAGCGTAACGGCAAGTCTAAAGTCCTGCGGACATCTCGCCATTCGCGCCAACAGACATGCCAGGCTGATAGGTTGCGAAATCTTCGGTCCAGCGCAGGCTGCCGTCGTAACGCGTGCCCATTTCGATGCCGATACCCTGATGGAAAATGTCACCTTCAACCCGTGCGGTTGCGTGCAGCATGACGCGTTTGCCGCGGATCGTACCCACAACCTTGCCGAGAACAATCACTTCGTTGTTGGCTATGATGCCGCCGTCAATATCACCGGATTCACTAACAACCAGAGATGCGCAATGAATATCGCCGCGAATTTTGCCATCAAGCTTAACGTTGCCCTTGGAGGTCACGTTACCGATGATGGTCAAGTCCTGGCTGATAATCGTTTCCCCCATGGCATTCACTTCCTAACGCTGACTGAATAATACCCATACGAGGCGGCGATTGTCGCTGCCACCATCCATGCCCCGCGCGAAAAATCTCTATAGCGGTGCGGCTCCAACTGCATTGAGCTTGTAAACTATTTTGCGGTTGTGTCTACCGCAAGGCGTTTTATGAGAAATCCAAAGGCATCAAATGGCGGTGACTGTTGTCACAGTACAACGGGTTGTTCTGCAAATATCGATATATAACAGATGCCTGCGAGCGCTCCGATTTTCACGGATTGCGTAAGGGCAGCTATCCTTCTTATCGTAGCCAGCTGCCCCTGATCCGGTCTCAACACACCCCAAAGGTGCAGTTTCCTTTGCGATTATTATAGAGGAAAGGCGCGCATGTATTGCGAACGCGGTTGTCATTTCCAACCAGACGGCAGGCATCTCGTTTTTTGCCGTAGTTTTTCCGGATCTGGCTGCCGCTGATGCGCATGCCGTATTCCTGAGCGACTTCGGCTAGATACTGATCCTGGCAATAGGGCGTTGCGATCAGGTTGCCGTTGTTCTGAATCTGGTAATTGCCGTCGCATTCGATGGCTTGAGCAGGGGTCGATACGGACAGAACGCACAATGCCGCGAATACGCCACCTGATAGTCTTGCCTTGACCATGATGTTCCCTTTCTTGAGAGGTACTTTACCTTCAGCTTGCCAAGTATGAGCAATAGCTCATGAATATGGCCTAACTTTACCACATGGCGTTATCCGACCGGAAACGAGGTTTTTGTAGGTATCGTTGAATGATGATAGTAAGCGCCATGTTTTGGGCGTTGACATGAATAAAAATTCAAATATTTAAAAATAAATTGAAATATAATATCAGTATAAGTAGGTTTTCTTATTTGCTTTTTTCAAGAATTTTATGGTAGCGCTCTGGTTCGTTTAAATTACGGATCCGTCTTACCGCTCATACCAGTTTTGAGGACATCCATTGCAGTACCGTAAAGACATTGACGGGCTTCGCGCGCTTGCTGTTGGCAGCGTCGTATTGTTCCATGCGGGCATCCCTGGCTTTTCCGGCGGGTTTGTAGGCGTCGATATATTCTTTGTGATCTCAGGTTACCTCATAACCAGGATTATCAAGGATAGTATTGATGACGGACGTTTCAGTTTTGCCGATTTTTATGACCGACGTATCCGGCGGATATTTCCGGCGCTATTTGCCATGTATGCAGCTACTTTCGTAGTAGGTTTAATTTTTTTGATGCCAGATGAATTAGACGCATTGGCTGAAAGCCTCGTTTCATCTGCTGTTTTTTTTACAAATATTCATTTTCATGATCTTGCTGGCTATTTCGACACGGCATCGACTGCAAAACCACTGCTTCATACATGGTCATTATCTGTTGAAGAACAATTTTATATTATTTGGCCAATTGCTATTTTGGGAATGGTGAGATTTGTGCGCCCGCAGAGATGGTTGTGGATGCTATCCGGCGGTATTTTGATTTCTTTGGGATATGCGGAATGGGAAATAGCGAACGAGAATGAAGTCAGCTCTTTCTTCATGCTTCATGCCAGGGCCTGGGAACTTATGTCGGGGGCCTTGCTCGTTTATTTGCCTCTCAATATCGCATTGAACCGGAAGTTACGAGAACTCATGTCTTCATTGGGCTTAGCGCTTATAGCCGGCTCGATCTATTTTTTGTCGGAAAACAAAGATTTTCCAGGCGTCAACGCCATATTCCCCTGTCTTGGCGCAGTCCTGGTTATTGTTGCGGGAGCCCAGGGGCAAACGATAGTCAGTCGCTTGCTGGGCATAAAGCCGTTGGTTTTCGTCGGCCTGATTTCCTACTCCCTCTATCTTTGGCACTGGCCACTCTTTTCTTACTGGCATCTTTTGATGGAGCGCGGGCCGGCCTTGGGCGAGGCGTTTGTTCTGATATGCGCAAGTATGATGCTGGCCGTTCTATCATGGCATTTCATTGAAAAGCCTTTCCGTAGAAAAGGACAGCTTCTCTCAATTAACATCAATAAGACGATACGCGCTGGATTGGCGTCCATAGGTGTTGCAGTGGCTGTTGCTTATACTGTTGCTATGCTCGATGGTTTGCCAAATCGCTATAATGAAGATGTTGCCGCAGTTTATAAGAATTTCGTTGCAAATTTTGATGATATTCCAAATTCGAATATTAAGTGCAAAAGTAAAAAATTGCACGATTGCCTGATGGGCACGCCGAAGAAAAAGGCCGAGGTCTTGTTGATTGGCGATTCACATGCCTCTCATTTTGCTCTGGCAATTGATGGCGTTCTAAGGATGAACAATCTTTCAGGACAGATTTTAGCAAACAGCGGATGTACTTTTTTGCTTGGAATGCGTGTTTACTACGAAGGAAAAGGGCGTAGGAAGTGCATTGTCTTCAATGACTTAGCATCTAATCATATTCGTCAGGATAAAGACGCCAAAATCATTGTTATCGCCGCACGGTGGGAAACCCATACCCAGGCTGAAGTTAACAAGAAGCCCTATCGTCTTGTCGATGAGATTGGTCCTTTACCTGGTCAGAGTTCGGAGAACAGAGTTGTTCTGGAAAGGTCCATTCGCCGTACAATTGATTATCTGATTAAAAACGGAAAGAAGGTCTTGTTGATGGGCCAGGTTCCTATAAACCCAAAATCTCCAAATAGCTGTGTTGGGAAAGCGTTGTATCGCGGAGAAAATGAGAAAGATTGTTTTCCATCAACAGCTTATGTTGAAGATAATATTGGCTATGGAAATAATTTACTTCTTAAAATTTCTGATGATTACGAAGATGTAGATGCTTTTATGCCAAGTAAAATACTATGCCGGAGTGAGCGTTGTTCATTATTTCTGAATGGGGAATATCTATATAGGGATGACGATCATATCAACAATATTGGAAGTCAGCAATTTGCTGAGTTAATAGCCAGGTCGCCAATCTTTTCAAATTCATCCATTTCTGTGAGCCATAGTACGTCGAACGGCGGGAGATGAAGCCGCATAAGCTTGATCCTTGAACAGGCGAGTTCATGTTCTGTTTTGAGGGCCTCTAGAAATCTCGATCCTCGCTCCTGCGCTTTGTGCGGAATTGCCATTGGCTGATGATCACGGCGAAGACGATGAGCATGCCTCCGAAAATCGCGCGTCCGGTAAGTATCTCACCGGCAAGCCGGCCGAAAATACCCGCCCATACCGGTTCTCCGGCATAAATGACCGTTGCCTTTGTAGGAGAGACGGTTTGTTGCGCCCAGTTCATTGCATATTGTATGAGCGCGCTGGCGAGCGCCATACCCGTCACGCTGAGGAGGAGGAGCCATGTGAAGGGCGGGATGCTTTCCCCTGCCGGGATCATCGCGGCGAAGGAAAGCAATGATGCGATTGCAAGTTGGATTACGCAGATGCGCCGTGCATCGACCTTGCCAGCGAAAAAGCCGATCAGCACGATCTCAAAGGAAAATGCGACGGCGCAGGCCAGCGTCAGCAGCGCACCGTAGGATAGATCGATCGTGCCGCTCGCAGGCATGGTGAGCAGCATGAGCCCGACAAAGGCGATCGCGATGCCGATCCACGAATTCAGTTGGGGCCTGCGCCGCATGATTGCCCATTGCAGAAGCGGAACGACGGGCACGTATAGCGCCGTGATAAAGGCGGACTCGCTGCTCAGGATCGTCAGCAGGCCAATTGTCTGCAGTGAGTAGCCCGCCATGATGGCGACGCCGATCAGGCTGCCTGCATAGATCTCATTCCATTTTACGCCACGCATATCCTGGACGGAGAAGAGCGCCATCATGATTGCGGCCATGCCGAAGCGTGCGCCCACAAAGAAAAATGGCCCCGTTACTGAAAGCGCGTTTTGAACGATGATGAAGGTTCCGCCCCAGATCATGGTTACGATGATCAGCGCAGCTTCGGGTAAACCGATCCCAAATATCGTCTGGCGCGGGGCTTGCATATTTGATTGAAGCAAGACGGTCTCCTTATCCGCCTGTCGCCGGGACGAGTGGCAGGGCTACTGACCTGGCCGGTCCTGTCGGATCAGGCGTAGACACGCGGGGCGTCGCAGGCACGTTAAGCGATGCGCTCGCTCGCTGGCGTCTTTATTCTTGTTTCGCGAATGACGATATAGATGCCGCTGGCGATGATGACTGCAGCCCCTGCATAAGTCCATATGGTGGGGATTTCTTCCCAGAACAGCCATCCGAGCAGGCTGGCCCAGAGCAGCGCCGTATAGTCGAAAGGCGCGATGACGGCGGCGGGCGCCATGCGGAAAGCCTGGCTGAGCAATATCATGCCTGCAACGCCGGTTATGGTAATTCCGATGAAAAGCGGTATGTGCTGCCAGTCAGGCGTCTGCCAGACAAACGGCATTGAAAGCCCGCTGAACAGAGCCGGAAACAGGGTCATGTAGAACATGAATGTCCAGACGCTCTCGCTGTTTTTTATGAAACGGGCGCTGATCATGATGAGCGCGTAGAGTGTCGCGGTGCAGATAACGAGCAGGGAGGCCGGCTGGAACGTCTCCCCGCCGGGACGCACAATAATCAGGACGCCGATAAAGCCGACAATCACCGCCGACCACCGCCGCCACCCGACATGCTCCCCCAGCAGCGGAACGGAAAGCGCCGTGATCAGGATCGGGGCAATGAAAATGATCGAGGTTGCTTCGGCAAGCGGCAGATAGCTAAGGCTGAGAAAAAAGGCGTAAGCGCTTCCGGCGAGAAACAGGCCGCGCAAAATGTGAACGCCAAGATGCCGGGAGAACAGTGCGGTTCGCCCGCCAAACCATAGTAATGCGGCGGTCAGGACCGGCAATGCAAGAAAATAGCGCAGGAAGACGATCTGTAGGGTGGGATAGTCATGTGTCAGCCATTTGGCGATGGCATCGTTGGTGACGAGGCAGAGGACGCCGAGGCACATCACGGCAATCGCCGGGCGGTGGGATTGGGTAACTTCTACGCTGCTTGTTAGCGGTGGCATGTCGTTGGTCTTCCCACATGGAACTGTTGCTGATTACTGAGTGCTGTTCGCCCTTATCATTCTCAATCTGCAATCGGCAAGTTCTCCCTGGCCATGTCTGGTCGGATCGAAATCGCCCGCAATCTCCCCTTCCGGACACGTGGTCCGGCCCGGCGCGCCAAGTCCGCCAAGTTCACTGGTTCTAGCTGGGAATTCATGGGAAAGTTCGACGCCTTTCTAGTTTCTTCAAGGAATACAAAGAAATCCCGCCACATCTTGCACTGGTATGATAGGTATTTCTCCGTCTATTCCCAGTATAACATCCAATTATTCCTTCCTACTCCATTGACACCCATATAGTCCCATGGTATCCCATAATTACCCGTTCGGAGGGTTGATTCGGGAGAAGGCAGTCAACGCACGTCCTTCGAAGGCCAAATAGGGGGCACGAGCTCGTCTTCTCCCGGTCCGATGTTTGAAATTGAGAGATCACCGCGCTGCCCGCGGTTCAGGTCCGCGTACATGCCGGGAGCGCCTGAGGGGAATGGATGAATTTGCCTCCAGGTTTGATAATAAGATCGATGCAAAGGGAAGAGTTTCAATCCCGGCCGCTTTTCGGGCCGTGCTCGCCAAAGAAGGTGCTGAGGAGATCTTTTGCTTTCCGCATCTCGACAGGGCCGCGCTCGAAGCTGGCGGTAGCCGTCTGGTCGAAAAGATTAAGGGCATTCTGGATGACTTTGCCATCGACAGCCCGGAGCGCGACGAAATCGCGACCATCTATTTCGGCGAGAGCGAAAGGGTTAAGGTCGATCCCGATGGGAGAGCAGTGCTCCCCAAGAGATTACGGGATCATGCGGGAATCTCCGATGTTGCGGTCTTCGTCGGTCTCGGAGACAAGTTTCAGATCTGGGCGCCAGACGCCTATGAAAAATTCCGGGCAGAGGCTCGCGAGCGCGCCAGAGCCTACCGGAGAGAATTCGGCGCGGGGACTCGCCCACTAGCGGGCGGGAGCAAAGAGGGAGTGCAGGAGTCATGACGGGCGGCGGTAAGGGAGAGGTCCCCGAAACCGCTGGCGGACCAGCCCATCATACTCCTGTACTTGTCTTTGAGGTTCTCAGCGCACTTCAGCCAATAGACGGCGAACTTTATATCGACTGCACCTTCGGCGCCGGCGGTTATTCGCGCGCTATAGTTGAGAGCGCTAAGTGCAGGCTTCTGGCTCTGGATCGCGACCCGAGCTCAATCCCTGTCGCGGCCGCATTGGCGCAAGAATTTCCCGGCCGCTTCCATTTTGCGGCGACTCCATTCAGCGCGATGGAGGACATTTCCACAGATAATGACTTCAATCCGGTTGACGCTGTGATTTTTGATCTTGGCGTTTCTTCCATGCAACTCGACCAGGCCGAGCGCGGTTTTTCTTTCATGCGTGACGGCCCGCTCGATATGCGCATGTCCGGCGAGGGCGTCAGCGCAGGCGACGTGGTCAATGGTTTCGGTGAAGCCGAAATCGCTGATATTCTTTTTCATCTGGGCGAGGAGCGCCGGTCCCGCGCGGTCGCGAAGGCCATCACCGCGCGCCGCGCCGAGAAGCCGTTTGACAGCACGCTGGATCTGGCCAGGCTGATCGAGAGCGTCATGCCGCGCCGCCATGACGACAAGATTCATCCGGCAACCCGCAGTTTTCAGGCGTTGCGGCTGTTCGTGAACAATGAGCTCGGTGAGATCGCGGAAGCCCTGTGCGCGGCGGAAAGGATCCTGAAACCGGGCGGCAGGCTAATCGTTGTGACGTTTCACTCGCTTGAGGACCGCATCGTGAAAACCTTTCTGGCGGCGCGCTCTGGCGGCAAGGGACGCGGGTCCCGGCATATGCCGGATGCAGGCGATGAGCGCCGCCCGAGCTTCGCGCTTCTGCGCCGTAAACCGGTCGAGCCGGGCGCAGAGGAGGTCCGGGCCAATCCGCGCGCCCGTTCGGCAAAATTGAGGGCGGGCATACGGCTTGACGCTCCGGCGTGGTCGGATGATGACGGATTGCAAGATCTGCCAGGTCTGAAACTAATAAATTTGAGACGTTAAGGTTACCAACTGTTCACCAATAGTTGTTAGGGGAAGAAGGACGGTTCGAATTTCGTGGAGGTCTCCGGGTGATGCGTCTTTTGTGTTTGTTGTCTTTCGGTTTTCTTGCCGGTCTCATCGTCCTTATCTATGACATGAAATATGAAACGCGCCAGCTTCAGGCCCGTGCCTCCGAACTTGAGCGTTCCATTTCGTTGGAAACTGACAATCTCGCGCTGATGCGGACAGAGTGGAGCCATGTGACGAGCCCCGACCGCATTGAGACGCTCGCTGTCCGCCTGCTCGACTCTGAGCC
This sequence comes from Hyphomicrobiales bacterium, assembly GCA_019634405.1. Lineage (GTDB taxonomy): Bacteria > Pseudomonadota > Alphaproteobacteria > Rhizobiales > Rhodomicrobiaceae > JAHQVI01. Next base: position 20,839 of record JAHQVI010000015.1, on the reverse strand, counting down.
GGCAAAACCTGAACAGTTGATTACCAAAACGGATTTTTTCACTTTGTTGGCGAAGATGCAGCCTCCGGCTCAAAAAGAGGAGCCAAAGCCGCGTCAAGATCATATTGGCGCGCTGATACGCGGGACGGGGCTGCAATAGGATGAGACCGCGGTCGCTTCCTCGCTGGCGCCTCCATGCGCTGATGCTGTGCCTTCTGGGAGGGTTCGCGGCGGTGGCCTGGCAGCTTACCATGCTTGGCCGCTATCCGACGATCACCTCTCAGCTCATGAGCGCGACCGAGCAAACGCAATACGCCCAGTCCCGTCCCGATCTGGTTGACCGCAATGGCCGCATGCTTGCCTCCGACATTCGCGTTTACTGGCTCTATGCCGATCCCGGCCGCATCATCAATGCCGACGAGGTTTTCGAGAAGCTGTCCCGCGTCCTGTCACGGGGCGACCTGATTGGGCTGCGCGGCAAGCTGACAAGCAAACGCCGCTTCGAATGGATCAAGCGCGGGCTCACGCCGAGGCAGGCACAAGCGATCCACAGTCTTGGCCTGCCGGGCCTGACGCTGATTGACGAGCCCCAGCGCGCCTATCCCGTCGGGCGGATTGCGGCGCATGTGCTTGGCCATACAAATGTCGACAATAAAGGCATCGCCGGGATCGAGCGTTATATTGACGGCCATTCCGAGATTGCCGTTGCACCGACGCAAAAGGGCGAACGCCCGAAAATTACGCTGTCGCTGGATCTTCGCGTGCAGCACGCGCTGCATGAGGAGTTGTCGGCGGCGATGAGGCGGTATCATGCCAAGGCGGCGAGCGGCGTAGTGCTCGATGTCCGCAATGGCGAGGTGTTCGCGCTGGCCGGCTTGCCTGACTATGACCCGAACAATCGCGAGGAATCGCTGATCAAGGGGCGCCATAACCGGCTCTATGCAGATAGCTACGAACTTGGCTCGGTTTTCAAGAGCTATGCGGTGGCGCTCTCGCTGGAGCTGGGCAATGTCGAGCTACAGGACGAAATTGATGTGCTGACCCCGATCCGTATTGGCGGCTACACGCTGGAAGACCGCCATGCCAAGAAGCGCTTTATGACGGTCGAGGAAGTCTTCATCCATTCCTCAAACACCGGTGCGGCGCGTCTGGCGCTTGAAGCAGGCGGCGGCAAGCTCAGGGGATTCTTCAACGCGCTCGGTCTTCTTGAGCCGATGCAGACCGAGCTGGGCCTGACCGCCCGCGCCCTGATCCCTGACCCCTGGCGGGAGGTTAACACGATGACGGCGTCCTATGGTCACGGCATCTCGGTTTCGCCCTTCGCTTTCGCCACGGCGGTCGCCAGCATGATCAATGGCGGAACGCTGATCGAGCCGACATTTCTGCCTGTCGCCCGCGACGCGCCGCAGAGCAAGGGAAGCCGCGTTGTTAGCCAGGAAACCAGCGCCAAGCTGCGTCACCTGTTCTGGATGACCGCCAGACACGGCACAGGACGCAATGCCGATGCGCATGACTATCGAATTGGCGGTAAGACCGGGACCGCCTACAAGCCAAAGCCGGGCGGCTACAGCAAAGAGGTTATCACGAGCTTTGTTGCTGGCTTCCCGATGGATGATCCGCGCTACCTCGTTCTGATCGTGATCGATGAGCCGCAGCCGGAAAAAAAAGGCGGTCGTAACGAGGCTGGTCATAATGCCGCGCCAACGACTGGGCGCCTTATTCGTCGAATAGCACCGATGCTGGGGATTGCGCCTTCGCAGAAAATTGACGAAAACCGTCAAGCCTCCTATTAACCGGACGATCCCAATTGCGATCAGCATCCGTGTTAACTGGCGGATGGCCCGGCAAAACCATGACATTTGAAAAACGTGACATTATTTCCCGCCTGCTGACCCGGACTGATGAGCTGGGCACATCGGCGTTGCCTGAAATTACGGGGCTGACGGCGGATAGCCGTCTCGTCGAGCCCGGCTATCTGTTCGCGGCTCTGTCCGGCACGAAGACCGATGGCGGCCGCTATATCGAGGAAGCGATCTTGCGCGGCGCGATCGCGGTTCTCGTGAGCGATGAACAGATGGTCAACGTGCCTTTGCAGATCCAGGTGATCCGGGATACCAATCCGCGTCAGTGTCTGGCGAAGCTGGCCGCCAGTTTCTATGGCGCGCAGCCCAAGCTGACCGTGGCCGTGACGGGAACGAACGGCAAGACCTCGGTTGCGTCTTTCCTGCGCCAGATCTGGGAGCATGCGGGCCTAAAGGCGGCAAGCCTCGGGACAACCGGCATTTCCTTCAAAGGGCAGGAGGAGATATTGGCGCATACGACGCCTGACCCGGTCGTGCTACACGAAAAGCTGGCCTCGCTCACTGAACGCGGCGCGACGCATCTGGCATTCGAAGCCTCCAGTCACGGTCTTGCTCAATATCGCCTTGACGGCGTCCAGCTCAAGGCGGGGGCCTTCACCAATATCTCGCGGGATCACATGGACTATCACGCGGATTTCGAGGATTATTTCAACGCCAAGATGCGCCTGTTCACCGAGCTTTTGCCGCTCGGCAGTCCGGCGGTCATCGATGTCGACAGCGAGGCGGGCGTCAAAGCGGCGGGCATTGCCCGCGATCATGGTCTCGAAGTTTTCACCGTCGGCCATAATGGGGAGACATTGCGGCTGGATGCGGTTGAACGCCAGGGGTTCGGTCAGCGGCTCAAGCTGAGCTACAGGGGCAAGCGGCGGGAAATCCTGCTTCCCCTCGCCGGTGATTTCCAGGCCTCGAATGGTCTGGTTGCGCTCGGACTCGCCCTTGCGACCGGGCTTGATGCGGACAAGGCGTTTGCAGCGGCTGAAAAGCTGACGGGCGCGAAAGGCCGTCTGGAGCTGGCAGGGCGCACAAAGACCGGCGATCCGGTCTTCATCGATTATGCCCATACTCATGCGGCGCTGGAAAATGCGCTGACAGCGCTACGCCCTTATGCGAAAAAGCGGCTGCATGTCGTCTTCGGCGCAGGCGGCGACCGTGACAAAGGCAAGCGCCCGATGATGGGAGAGGCCGCAATGCGCCTTGCCGATTGCGTTTATGTTACCGATGACAATCCACGCGGTGAAGAGCCGGCCATGATTTCCGCGCGGATCGTGGCGGCTGCCGCCGGCGCGCGGGAGATTGGCGACCGGCGTGAAGCCATTGCTGTCGCCATCGCCGCAATGGAGCCCGGAGATTTGCTGCTTGTCGCCGGTAAGGGTCATGAAACGGGACAAATAGTCGGTGACAGAGTGCTTCCTTATTCCGATCACGAAGCCGTGATGTCTATTCTTGGCGGTGTGGAGGGATGACGCAAATGGATGACCTGCTTTGGACTGCGGAGGAATTGACGGCGGCGCTTGGCGAGGATTGGTCCGGCGAGCTGCCGAAAGGCGTTAACGGCGTGTCCATCGACACGCGGACGTTGCAGCCGGGCGATCTGTTCGTCGCCATCCGGGGCGAGCGTACCGATGGGCATGAATATATCGAAAAAGCGTTCGAGGCGGGCGCTGCGTTGGCGGTCGTGGAGGCGGGGTATGATGCGGTCAGCACCGGGGCGCTGCTGCGTGTGGCCGATACGCTGGAAGCCCTGAATGCACTTGGCCGCGCCGGACGGCAGCGGTCGAAAGCCCGCATTGTCGCTGTGACCGGCAGTGTTGGAAAAACCGGCACGAAAGAGATGTTGCGCCTGATGTTATCGCGGCTGGGCAGCGTGCACGTCTCCGAAAAGTCCTACAATAATCATTGGGGCGTACCGCTTTCGCTGTCCCGCCTTCCGCGCGATGCCGACTATGCGGTGTTCGAAATCGGCATGAACCATGCTGGCGAGATTACGCCGCTGACGCAGATGGTTCGCCCGAATGCGGCGATCATTACGACAATTGCGCCCGTACATATCGAGTTTTTTGAGACTGTTGCGGCGATTGCCGAGGCAAAGGCGGAGATTTTTGCTGGCGTGACGCCGGGCGGCGCGGTGATCCTCAACCGGGACAATGAGCATTATGAGTTGCTGGCCACCCGCGCCGGGGAAGCGGGCGTGACCCGCATTGTGCGTTTCGGAAGCGCTGGCGATGCGGAATGCCGGCTAGTCGCCATAAACCCCTCAGCCGAGGGCTCCAGCGTTGAGGCCGAGCTATTCGGCATCGCATTTGCTTACCGGCTTGGCGCGCCGGGCGAGCATCTGGCCATGAATTCGCTCGCCGCCATAGCGGCAATTCAGGTGCTGGGAAGCGATGCGATCCACGCCAGCGGCGCTCTTGCCGAATTTGGCGCTCCGGCCGGACGCGGGGCGCAGACCCGTCACACCATAGACGGCGGCGCGCTTTTGCTGATCGATGAAGCGTACAACGCCAATCCGGCCTCGATGAGCGCCGCGCTCAAAGTGCTCGGGTCGCTGCCGGAAAATGAAGGCGCGCGCCGGATCGCCGTGCTTGGCGATATGCTTGAGCTGGGCGTGCAATCAGACGCGCTTCATGCCGGGCTGGCAACTGTCATTGAAGAGAATGGCGTCGATCTGGTCTATTGTTCCGGTCGGCGCATGGCCGCGCTTTTCGCTGCTTTACCCGAAGCGCGGCGCGGCTTGTGGGCCGGAACGTCCGAGGCCCTTCAGCAGCCGCTGCTGGAGGCGCTGGGCTCGGGCGACGCCGTCATGATCAAGGGGTCGCTCGGCAGCCGCATGGGCGTGCTCGTCGAAGCGATCAAAACGAAATTTCCGCAATGCACACCGCCGGCGAAGAACGCCGCAGCATAACCGAAAGGAAGAATGATGCTCTATTTGCTGGGCAATTTTGGAGACACAATTCCTGTCTTCAACGTGTTCCGCTACATCACCTTCCGGACTGGCGGCGCTATCATGACCGCCTTGATGGTTGTGTTTCTGTTCGGGCCGGCGCTGATCAACCAGATGCGTTTGCATCAGGGCAAGGGCCAGCCTATCCGGTCCGACGGCCCCGAAGCCCATCTCGCCAAGGTCGGTACGCCGACAATGGGCGGATTGATGATCCTGCTTGGGCTTGGCGTCGCAACGATCCTGTGGGCCAATCTCGCCAATAAATTCGTGTGGATCGTACTGGCTGTGACGCTGTCCTATGGCCTGATCGGTTTTTATGATGATTTCCTGAAAGTCACCAAGCGCACCACCGACGGCTTTTCAAGCAAGATGCGCCTTGGCCTTGAACTGCTTATCGCCGGGATCGCGGCCTATTGCATTTCGCTGGTGACATTGCCGGAGCTCTCGACCTCGCTGACCCTGCCGTTTTTCAAGGACCTGCTGATCGATTTCGGACCGTTCTTCGTGCTGGTTGGCGTTTTCATCATAGCCGGATCGGGGAATGCGGTGAACTTTACCGACGGCCTTGACGGTCTTGCCATCGTGCCGGTCATGATCGCGGCATCGACCTTCGGCCTGATTTCTTACCTCGTCGGGAACGCAGTGTTTGCTGATTATCTGCAGATCAACTTCGTACCGGGCGTTGGCGAGCTTGCTGTCATCTGCGGGGCGCTGGTGGGCGCGGGGCTGGGCTTTTTGTGGTTCAATGCGCCGCCTGCAATGATCTTCATGGGCGATACCGGATCTCTTGCTCTGGGCGGAGCGCTCGGCGCGATTGCCGTGGCTGTCAAACATGAGATCGTGCTCGGCATTGTCGGCGGCCTGTTCGTGCTGGAGACGCTGTCGGTGATCGTGCAGGTCGTCTCGTTCAAGCTGACCGGCAAGCGCGTTTTCCGCATGGCGCCGCTCCATCATCATTTCGAGCAGAAGGGTTGGAACGAGGCCACGGTCGTTGTGCGTTTCTGGATTATTGCATTTGTCCTCGCATTGATTGGTCTTTCGACGCTAAAACTGCGTTAGGAGCGGAGACATCCAATGGCCCGAAGCGCTTATATCTGCGATCTGCAACCGGAAGATCAGCTCGATCTTGCCGTAAAGAGAGACTGGGTGCTGAGCCAATGCGAAAATCCTGAACGGGTCGTCTCGGTTGAAGCCCGCCTGCATCTTCTCGATACGATCATCAAGAGCAAGGTGATCGGACCGGATGAAACGGTCGAATTGCAGGCTTTGGGCGTGGTGCTGGGCGACGCCATCGCGCAAACGCTGGAGCTTGAATGGTGCATGTATGAGGATGAAAACGGCAGGGACCCGGCTCTTATCGTGCCTGACACCACGATCAAGATCTTTCCGCTGACGCTCATCTCGAAGCGCATTGAGGATGGCGAAGAGGTGGACGTTACCGATCTGTTTGCGGTGCTGTGCGCTCAGGTGAAACTGATAGCTCAGGAAGCAAGGCGGCATGCGTCATGATCCCCGTCACGATCTTCAACGGCAAGGAAGTCGCCATATTTGGCGTTGGCCGATCGGGGCTCACCGCGGCGCAAGCGCTTCAGGCTGGCGGCGCCGAGCCGTTGCTTTGGGACGATAGCGAAAAGGGACGCGCGGCGGCCAAAGCGCAAGGCTTTGCTGTCGCCGATCTGAACAGCGCGGATTGGAGCCGGTTCGCAGCTCTCGTGCTTGCACCGGGTGTACCGCTAACTCATCCCAGGCCGCATTGGACGGTCGAAAGGGCGAAAGCGGCGGGCGTGGAGATTATCGGCGATAATGAGTTGTTCTGCCGTCAGCACCGCGCCGAAGGCAGCCGCGCCAGGATCATCGCCATTACCGGTACGAACGGCAAATCGACAACGACCGCGCTCACGGCGCATATTCTCAGCGCGTCGGGCCGGCGCGTTGCGATGGGCGGCAATATCGGAACCGCCGTGCTTGCGCTGGAGCCGTTCGCTGATGATCTGACCTATGTCCTGGAATATTCCTCCTATCAGATCGACCTGACGCCGGGTCTCCATGCCGATGCGGCGTGCCTTCTCAACATTACGCCCGATCATATCGACCGGCATGGCACGCTGGAGCATTATGCCACGGTCAAGGCGCGGATCTTTGACGGGCTGGGGCCCGCAGGCGTTGCCGTTATCGGGGTTGATGACGAATTAAGCGCAGCGATTGCCGATCGCATGACGGCCGGGACCGGCGTCCGGCGTATTTCGGTTCGCCATCCGGTTACAGAGGGGCTGTTCCTGCGGGATGGGGCGCTGGTCGAGGCGGTATGGGGCAAAGACGCGCCGCCTGTCAAGCTGGCCGGGATCGGGTCTCTGCGCGGCGTCCACAACGCTCAGAATGCCGCCGCTGCTTTCGCGCTTTGCCGTGCGATCGGTCTGAGCCGGGAAGAGATCGCCGCCGGTCTCGAAACGTTTCCCGGGCTTGCGCATCGCATGGAGCCGGTCGCGCGGATCGGCCGCGTGCTTTTTGTCAATGATTCGAAAGCAACCAATGCCGATGCCGCGGAAAAGGCGCTGGCAAGCTTTGATGATATTTACTGGATCGCCGGCGGTATCGCAAAGGATGGCGGACTGGCGGGGCTGGAGAGCTATTTCCCGAAAATCAGGCGCGCTTACTTTATCGGCGCGGCGGCGGAGAGCTCTGCGCGCGAAGTTGGCGGCGGCGTACCGCACAGGATCAGCGGCACGCTTGAGACGGCTGTTCATGAGGCCGCAGCGGACGCGGGCGTATCGGATGCAGCGGAGCCAGCCGTGCTGCTTTCGCCGGCCTGCGCATCTTTCGATCAGTTTTCGAATTTCGAAATTCGCGGGGATGCATTCCGTACAATCGTGGAGGCTCTGGCCGCAGGCAAGGGGGCAGAGCACGAAGCGGTATGAAATTGACGCGAACCGACCGAAGCCTGATCGCAGAATGGTGGTTTTCCGTGGACCGCGGAATGCTCGGCGCACTCTTCATTCTGATCATGATCGGCGTTCTTGTCATTCTCGCGGCAAGCCCTGCCGCAGCGCATCGTTTCGGTGTCGAGCCATTCTATTTCGTCAAGCGTCACCTGATTTATCTTGGCCCCGCTCTGGTTCTGCTGATTGGCGCGTCCATGTTGCCGCCCGCCATGATCCGGCGCACCGGCTTGTTCCTGTTTGCGGGTGGCCTGATCCTTGTCGTTCTGGCGCTGTTTCAGGGGATCGAGAAAAACGGCGCGGTGCGCTGGCTGGTTTTCGCCGGGGGCTTCTCCATCCAGCCGTCCGAATTCGTCAAACCCGGTTTTGTCATTCTGTCGGCCTGGCTGCTTTCGGAAGCGGTCAAAAGGCCTGACGTACCAGCGCTGCCGATTGCGATGTGCCTGCTTCTCGCCTTTGTCGGGTCTCTCGTTCTGCAACCCGATATCGGACAGGCCGGTCTTGCGGTGCTCACATGGAGCGCGCTTTTTTTTCTGGCTGGCTATTCGCTTTACTGGATCGCCCTGGCTGCAATTGCGAGCATCGCCGCCTTTATTACGGCTTACTTTGCGATTGCTCACGTTCAGAGCCGTGTAGACCGATTTCTTTTCGAAGGCGGAGACACGCATCAGACAGATACGGCGATTTCGGCATTCCGCGAGGGCGGCTGGTTCGGGCGCGGCCCGGGAGAGGGACTTATTACGCCAAAACTGGCCGATGCCTATACAGATTACATTTTTGCGGTGATTGCCGAAGAATTTGGACTAATTTTTTGTCTCTTTCTTGTCTGTTTATATGCTTTTATCGTGTGGCGTGGATTTCGCGCAGCAGGCCGGTCGCGTGATCCGTTTATTCGCTTTGCTCTTTCCGGTCTAATTATGCTGTTTGGTTTTCAAACGCTCATTAATATGGCAGTTAACGTCAACATGGCGCCAGCGAAGGGCATGACTTTGCCATTTTTGTCTTATGGCGGGTCTTCGCTGACATCCATGGCACTAACAATAGGGCTGGCGCTTGGACTTGCCAGACGCCGGGCTGAACCGGTCCCTGTATACCGGCCGCAGAGTGAAATTGTGGCTGGTTGAATGTCCTCAAGGGGGATTTGAACTTGACAGCTTCGTCAATTGCCTTGACCGCGGGCGGAACAGGCGGCCATCTTTTCCCGGCCCATGCGCTTGCCGGCGAACTCATGCGCCGTGGCTATGAGGTGGACCTGATTACGGATCAGCGCGCCGCCTATCTAGGCACGGATTTTCCTGGCCGCAGCATTCATCGTGTCCCGTCCGCGACATTTCGGGGAAAATCTCCGATCGAAGCGATCAAGATGGTGGCCACAAACTCCAATGGCTTCAAGATGTCCTATGACATTATGTCGGAGACGCAGCCCAAGGCGATGGTCGGCTTTGGCGGCTATCCGACGATACCGCCCATGCTCGCCGCGCTTGCCCGCAGCATTCCAAGCATGATTCAAGAGCAGAATTCCGTGATGGGGCGCGCAAACCGCTTTCTTGCTCCGATGGTCAAAGCCGTTGCCCTGAGTTTCGAGGATACGCGCTATCTCGAAGACAAGGTCATGGAAAAAAGCTACATTACCGGTACGCCGCTTCGCGACGCGGTTTTGGAAATGCGTGGCGGTGTCTATCAGCCAACCCAATCCGGCCAGCCGATTAATCTGTTGTGTTTCGGCGGAAGTCAGGGCGCAAAATTCTTTTCCGAGATCCTGCCGGTCACGCTTCAGCTGCTTCCCCAAGAGCTTCGCGATCGTCTCATGGTGGTGCAGCAGTGTCGCGAAGACGACATCGACGCCGTATTCGACGCTTACGAAGTTGCTGGCGTTGCGGCCGAACTGGCGACGTTTTTTGACGATCTGCCTTACCGCATGGGCGGATGTCACCTCGCAATTTGCCGTTCCGGGGCAACAACTGTTGCGGAATTGGCGGCGTTGGGCCGTCCGGCGGTGCTCGTACCCTTGCCGCATTCGGTTGATAATGATCAATTCGAAAATGCGACGCGATTCGAGAAAGCGGGCGCAGGGTGGTGTTTCGAGCAAGATATCGTTACCCCTGAACGCCTTGCTGGCACATTGCGGCGGCTCTTTGAGGAACCGGCGACCCTCGCTCGAGCCGCTTCACGCTCCAAATCGCTCGCGCAATATGACGCTGTCGCACGATTGGCTGATTTGGTAGTGACGCTAGCGGAAGCGCCTGAGACATTCTCGGTGCAGGCCGAGGCTGAGGGGCATGCAGGATGAAAGATCTGAGGGATTTGGAGCCGATACATATTGTCGGAATCGGCGGCATTGGAATGAGCGCTATTGCCGAAGTGTTGCATCATCGCGGTGTGAAGGTCGGCGGCAGCGACATGAAAGATGGCGTCAATACGCGCCGCCTCGCCTCGAAAGGCATACAGGTTCACATCGGGCAGCAAGCTGAAAATATCGTCGGCGCGAAGACGGTCGTGCTGTCATCGGCGGTAAAGGCTGGCAATCCGGAATTCGAAGCCGCCAAAGCGGCCGGGCTCACAGTCTGGAGCCGCGCGCAGATGCTTGCCCGCCTGATGGGAGATTACAAGACCATCAGCGTCACCGGCACCCATGGCAAGACAACGACAACCTCGATGATCGCCTGGATTTTCGAGCAGGCCGGGCTTGATCCAACGGTTATTACCGGCGGCATCATCAATGATTGGGGCACCAATGCCCGGATCGGACGCGGCGAGTGGTTTATCGTTGAAGCCGATGAATCCGATGAAACCTTTGTAAAGCTGCCGACCAATATTGGCGTCGTAACCAATATCGACCCTGAACATCTCGACTATTACGGCAGCGTTGAGGCGATGCATGACGCCTATAAACGCTTCTTCCAGGGTATTCAGCCCGGCGGCGCGGTTGTTGTCGGGATAGACCATCCGGTGGTCCGCGATTTCGCGACAGCTATTCCTGCAATGGAAGGCAATCGGCTGATCCGCTATGGCGAGGCGGGCGACGCTGATATCAGGCTGACCAGGATTGCAAGCAACGGCGCCGCTGTTCACGTGGACGCCATTCTGAATTCCTCGATCAAAGGCGGCGAACGCCGGTTTGACGATCTGACGCTGGGCGTTCCGGGGCATTACAACGCGCTGAACGCGATGGCGGCGGCGGCTGTCGCGGCGGAAGCGGGGATTTCCGATCACGACATTCGCCAAGCGCTCGCCAGCTTCGGCGGCGTGAAGCGGCGGTTCACGCGTACGGGCGTTTGGAATGGCGTGACGGTCTATGACGATTATGCGCACCATCCGACCGAGATTTCTGCTGTTCTGAAAGCTGCGCGCGGCGCTGTGGACGGCCGCATCATCGCGATCGTGCAACCACATCGCTATTCGCGCCTAAAGGAGCTGTTCAACGACTTTTGCGTGTGTTTTTCCGAATCCGACACGCTTGTCGTAACGCCGGTCTATTCTGCCGGTGAGGAACCGAATGGCACGGATCGCGACAGCCTCATTGACGGGGTGCGTAAGACCGGCCATCGTCATGTCGTGCCGACCGAGGGCGGCGAGGAGCTTGCGCATCTGATCGCATCGCTGGCCAAACCGGGCGACCTGGTTATCGGCCTCGGCGCCGGGACGATCTCGGAGTGGGCCAACGCGTTGCCCGGTCAGCTGAATTCGCTTTCGCCCAAGCTCGACGCGGCGGAATAATCTACGCCTGCCGGAGACGCGATTTGTCATGAGCTTTCCAGATCTGAAAGCCGATTTGCAGCGCATTGTGCCTGAGCTTCGCGGACGGCTGGAAGCGAACCGGCTCATGGCGGATATTACCTGGTTTCGCGTCGGGGGTCCTGCGCAGATGCTGTTCAGCCCGGCGGACGAGGCTGACCTGGCTTATTTTTTCGAAAGTCTGAGCGGGGCGGGGACAAGCCTGCCCGTGACGGTTGTTGGTGTTGGCTCGAACCTGCTCGTTCGCGATGGCGGTATTCCCGGCATCGTTGTCCGGCTTGGCGGGCGCGGTTTCGGCCGGATCGACGCCGAAGACGGCAGCCGCATTCGCGTTGGCGCGGCGGTCCCGGATATGCGGCTGGCGGCGGACGCTGCGAAAGCTGGCATTGGCGGCCTGTCCTTCTATCGCGGCATTCCCGGCGCTATCGGCGGAGCGCTTCGCATGAATGCAGGCGCGCATGGCGTTGAAACCAAGGACGTACTCGTAGAAGCGCCCATGGTTGATCGCGCCGGCAAGATCCATACGCTCAGTGTCGGCGACCTCGGCTACACCTATCGCCATTGCGGCGCGCCGGATGACCTGATCTTTACTGAAGCGCTCTATCAGGGCGAGCCCGGCGATCCCGGCGCCATCGCAGCGGCCAATCAGGAAGTGAGCGATTATCGCGAGGCGCATCAACCGGTCAAGACGCGCACGGGCGGCTCTACCTTCAAGAATCCGCCCGGCAACAGTTCCTGGAAGCTGATCGATGCTGCTGGCTTGCGCGGTTTCCGTATTGGCGGGGCGCATGTCTCGGAGAAGCACTGCAATTTTCTGATCAATGACGGTGAGGCCAGCGCTGAGGATATCGAAACGCTCGGCGAGACGATCCGCGCGCGGGTCAAGGCAACGAGCGGCGTCGCGCTGGAATGGGAAATCAGGCGGCTGGGCGTTCCGGCTAAAGGCCGTCCAATGGTGGTAGCAGCATGACCCGCAAGTTCAACCATGTCGCCGTTCTTCTGGGCGGGCAATCCGCTGAGCGCGAAGTTTCGCTGATTTCCGGCAGCCAATGCGCCGACGCCCTTGAGGGCGAAGGTTACAGGGTCACGCGCATCGACGTCGACAGCGATCTGCCTGCGCAGCTTATTGAGCTGAAACCTGATGTCTGCTTCAACGCGCTGCATGGCAAGGGCGGGGAAGATGGCCGCGTTCAGGGCATTCTTGAAACGCTGAACATCCCCTACACCCATTCCGGTGTGCTTGCGTCTGCACTGGCGATGGATAAAGCCAAAGCCAAGTTGATTTTGGCCGATGCCGGCATTCCCGTGACCGATCATCTGATCGTTCCGCGGCTCGAAGCGGCGAAGGCGCACGTCATGACGCCGCCCTATGTCGTAAAACCTGTGGACGAAGGGTCGAGCGTCGGCGTTTATATCGTTCGCGAGGATCACGTTCATCCGCCGCAGGCGCTCACCTCGTCCGATTGGCATTTCGCCGAGGATGTCATGGTTGAGCGTTATATCGCCGGGCGCGAGCTGACTTGCGCCGTCATGGGCGACCGCCCCCTTGGCGTGACAGAGATCGCTCCGGCCAAGGGGCTGAGTTTCTATGATTATGACGCCAAATATACAGAAGGGGGGTCCATCCACGTCTGTCCGGCAGAAATTTCACCAAATATTTACGAATTGATCCTGAAACTTTCAGTAAGGGCTCACAAAGTGCTTGGATGCCGGGGGGTGAGTCGCGCCGATTTTCGGTTCGACGACCGGCCAGAAGGAACGGGCGAGTTGATCTGTCTTGAAGTCAACACCCAGCCGGGTATGACGCAGACATCGCTTGTCCCGGAACTCGCAAGCCACAGTGGCCTGACATTCGGTGAATTGGTCCGCTGGATTGTGGAGGACGCTTCTTGCAATCGTTGATTTATAATGCGGCTGCTGGCAATACTCATACAAATTCGTTCACTGCAAACCGGCACAGGCAAAAACATAACCGGAGCAGACCGTTGCGCAATCGGGCGGCAGAGCGTTCGCTTCTTGCCTGGGCGGAAGCGCATAAGTTGATCCTGATGAAATCCGGTTTTGCAGCTTGCGTTGTTTTCTTTGCGTTGACGGCGACATATGGCGTAATCGCTGGCGGCCATCTGCAGATAATCCGGAAGCTGGTGGTTGACGCCACGAACGGCTTGGCCGTTTCGGCGGGTTTCGAGGTGAAGACCGTCGAAATCAATGGCCGGGAGAACATGAAGGAGGCGGATATCAGTGCTGCGCTGGAGGCAGGTGAAGGGCTTTCAGTGTTCGCTTTCGACACGGGCCGCGCGCTGAAAAAGATCGAGGAGAGCGGCTGGGTCAGGGAAGCGATGGTATCGCGTGTTCTGCCGTCGAGAATTGTGGTCGATCTGACGGAGCGCGAGCCTTTTGCGCTATGGCGCGAAGGCGGCAAGCTGGCGGCGATCGATGACAACGGCATGGTGCTTGGACTGGTCGAGCGTGCTGCGTTTCCCACGCTGCCGGTCTTGTCCGGCCCCGGCGCGGCAGCTCCAGGCAAGGATATTGTGCAAGCACTGAACACGCATGCCGAACTTTCGGTTTTAGTGATCGGTATTGAGCGGATTGTCGGCAGGCGCTGGGATCTGGTTCTGGAAAGCGGAATGCGCGTCAAGCTTCCAGCTGTGAACTTTGAAGAGGCTCTGGCCAATCTGGGACAGGTCGCAGCGCAAAATCCGGGGGTGTTTTACGAAATTTCCGAAATGGATTTTCGATCTCCGGCTCAGTTTACCTTGAAACTGAAAGATAATTCGCCTGAAGCGCGGAAAGAATTTTTATTGCGGCTGTCCAATACGGCGGATGGTTAGGGCACGGTATTTTAAGCCCGTTCGTGATTGCGCTTTGCTTATTTGGAATAACGGATCGGGGGAGGTATAGTTTGTCTGATCCGTAAATGCGGGGACTACATTGCGGAACAGGGTTCGCAGAGCATTCGGCAATGAACGGACCGTCGTCGTTCTCGACGTCGGAACGCGTAAGATGTGCTGTCTTGTCGCCCGCCTCTTGCCGTCTTCCGAACGAAACGCGGTTTCCCTTGCTTCGCGCATTCACGTCATCGGTTATGGCTATCAGCTTTCGCGTGGCATTCATGCCGGGTGCATCGCCGATATGGATGCAGCCGAGCGCAGCATCCGAAGCGTGGTCGCCAAGGCCGAACGCGCCGCGGATGTGACCGTGAACGAGGTCTATGTCACGACCTCGCTTGGCCCGCTTGTCAGCCAGAGCTTTACAGCGGGCGTCGATCTTCCCTCCGGCATCGTTACGCCGCGCGATATGGATCGCGTGATTCAGGCCGCCCATGAATTCGCCGCGCGCGACGGGCAGATGCTTCTCCACGCCGATCCATTCGGTTACACGCTTGGCTATGAAAGCGGGATTGCGGATCCGCTGGGCATGATCGGCGACCGGCTCAAGGTCGATGTACATGCCGTTACCGCTGACGCTCAGCCGATCAGAAATCTGCGCCACTGTATCGAACGCAGCCATCTCTCCGTAACGGGGATTTCGGCTTCCGCCTATGCGAGCGGACGCGCTGTTCTCAACGATAGCGACCGGCAAATCGGCGTCACCTGCATCGATATGGGCGCAGGCGCGACGAGCGCGGCGATCTTCTCCGGCGGCAGTTTTATCTATGCGGACAGTGTTGATATCGGCGGAAACCAGATCAGCAGCGATATCGCAAATGCGTTTTCTCTTTCTCTTGTTGAAGCGGAACGGATAAAGATTTCGAAAGCTTCGGTTTTTACAGAAGAGGCTGCCTGTTACACGCGGCAAGCTGTTGGTAATGGCGGGCGCGACCTGTCTTCGCCGTCTTTCGGTCACATTTCGCAGGCGGGAATTTCAGAAATCGTCCGAATCCGTTTAGAAGAGATCTTTGGCGAACTGTGTGATCGAATGCGTGCATTCGGCGTTACATCGATGGCGGGACAGAAAATTGTGCTGACTGGGGGCGGCAGTGAGATAAACGGCGCCGCAGAAATCGCGTCAAGAGTATTCGGCAAGGACGCCAGACACAGCCGGCCGCGTGCCGTATCCGGACTACCGGGACAGGATGCCGGATCGGCATTTGCTGCCCCTGTCGGTCTGCTAATCCATCTACTGGATGGCGACATGCGTCTGGAGGCGGCACCGTCGCCGGAGATTGTTGTTTCGGGGCATGGGTATCTGGCGCGTATCGGGCAATGGTTGCGGGAAAGTTTCTAGAGCAGAACGAGAATAAAGATACGCAGTGTGCCGCTTATCAGTGATTCAGACGTGAGAACCGGGGACCGGTAAGGCGAAGATCAAGCGCTGCAAAGACGCGGACAGAAAGTTGACGAGGCTGCCATGAGCATCAATTTGAAACTTCCAGAGCTTGCCGAACTGCGCCCGCGCATAACTGTAATCGGCGTCGGCGGCGCGGGCGGCAACGCACTCAACAACATGATCCAGTATGGTCTCGATGGCGTGGAATTTATCGCCGCCAATACGGATGCGCAAGCGTTGTCGATGTCTGCGGCAGGGTGCCGCGTGCAAATGGGCGTCAATGTCACAGAAGGGCTTGGCGCAGGCTCTCGTCCGGAAATCGGCGCGGCGGCGGCCGAAGAGGCGCTCGACGAAATCCGTTCGCTGATTGAAGGCACGCATATGCTCTTCATCACCGCTGGGATGGGTGGCGGTACGGGGACCGGTGCGGCCCCGGTTGTCGCCCGTATGGCCAAGGAAATGGGCATACTGACGGTCGGCGTAGTTACAAAGCCTTTCGAATTCGAAGGCCAGCGCCGTATGCGTATGGCGAATGACGGCGTCAATCAGCTTGCCGAGCATGTCGATACGCTGATTGTCATTCCGAACCAGAACTTGTTCCGTATTGCGAACGAAAAGACGACCTTCGCCGACGCCTTTCAGAAGGCTGACGATGTTCTGAAATCCGGCGTTTGCTGCATTACCGATCTGATGGTCAAGGAAGGGCTGATCAATCTCGATTTCGCCGACATCCGCGTGGTCATGCAGAGCATGGGCACGGCCCTTATGGGCACGGGCGAGGCCGAAGGCGAGGACCGCGCGCTGCATGCCGCCGAAGCCGCGATCTCCAACCCGCTTCTTGACGAGGTGTCCATGCGCGGCGCCAGGGGGCTGCTGATAAGCGTCACGGGCAGCTTTGACATGACGCTCTACGAGATCGAGGAAGCCACCTCGCGCATTCGCCGCGAGATCGATCCGGACGCCAATCCCGACATCAACATCATTTTTGGTGCAACTTTTGACCATTCGATCGAGGGACGCATTCGTGTCTCGGTCGTCGCGACCGGCATTAACTCCGGCCAGCAGCCGCATGTTACGCAAGGGGCTCCGCAGCCTGCGCCGCGCACTGTGGTTAATGAGCCGCCGAACAAGACGGCTCGCCTTAGCGACCGTATCAATTCCCAGCCGGCGCGGAGCGAAACCGAGCAGACGCCAGCCCGCAACAGCGCACAGTCCGAAAGCTGGCAGAGTTCAGGGAACGTCACAATCGAAACCCGTTCGCCGCGTTACCCGGTGAATAACTCCGGCGGGCGCGGCAAAACAGTCTCGCAGGCCTCGGGCGGCTTTGAACCTCAACCGCCGACGAAACCGATTCGGCCGCCGCGCCGTCCGCTGACAGGGCAGGATTTCCCCGAGCTTGCCCGGCATGAAGCGTCCTTGCACAGCCAGCGCGATCTGGGCCTGAAGCGCCGTGGCGGCATTCTGGACTGGGTTACAGGGCGTTCGCGCGGTGATTCCCGGGAAGATCATGGCGATCGCCACGATCCCGGATTCGACGATCCGAATGGTGGGCAGCGCGCGCAACAGGCCGGTTCTGAGGATTATTCCTCCGATTCGTCACATAAAGGCGCAAATCATGGTGTCGAGCAGGACACAGCCCCCAGTCGGAATACGGATGAACCATTCGAAATTCCGAATTTCTTCAAGAAAGTCGGGGATTGAATTCAGACTGCTCCTTTAACGTAATTCATTGATTTTTAATGAATTTAACCGATATCGGCTTGATCGGCGGTTTTTTGAGCATCTATGCGTCCGTCAAACTGTCCCGCTTTCTTACAAATCGTAACAGATTGTAAAAAACCGTGATTTGATCCTTCCAATCTCCTGCGCTTAATTTCTCCTTACAGGCGGTTTGGGGAAACCGTTCGAGTTTGGGCAGTTGTAGATTTCCGTACGTCTTCCAGTGTTCTAACCGGTTGAGTTAAGACACTCGATCATCGGCATTTATCTAAGCTGAGATTTGTCCGGCGTATTGATCTCACCTGTTAGGGGAAAGAAACGGCGCATTATGAAATTGTATTCGGGGGAATGGCAGACAACGATCGATCGTGATCTCGTTCTGTCTGGCACTGGGGTTCACAGCGGTAAAAGTGTTTCAATCATTCTGCATCCGGCCGAGCCTGATGCCGGATGGACTTTCGTGGTCAGCAACGGCAAAGGCCGCACTGTCCGCATTCCTGCTGATTTTCGCATGGTTTCCAACGCAACGCTCTGCACGGTTCTGAGCGATGGCAAAGGCGCTATTGTAGCGACCGTGGAACACCTGCTTGCCGCGCTACGCGGGCTGAATATCGACAATATCGAAATCGAGATCGATGGCAACGAAGTGCCGATCATGGATGGTAGCGCAGCTGCATTCGTGGATGCGATCGACGAAGCCGGGATCTGCATGCTCGACGAGCCGCGCCGCTGGATCAAGATCCTCAAGCCGGTCCGTATCGAATCGGGCGGTTCATCGGCGGAACTTCGCCCGCATCACTCAAGCCGCTTTGATGTGACGATTGATTTCGAAACTCCGCTGATTGGCCGCCAGCGTCTGGACATTGATCTGACGCCGTCTGTTTTCCGGAAAGAGATTTCTCGCGCGCGGACCTTCGGTTTCATGAAAGATGTCAAGGCGCTGTGGGCAGCGGGGCGCGCGCTCGGCTCGTCGCTTGAGAATACCGTTGCGCTTGGCGAGGACCGTATCCTCAATCCTGAGGGGCTTCGCTATAAAAATGAATTCGTCCGTCATAAGACGCTCGATGCCGTCGGCGATCTCGCTCTCGCAGGCGCGCCGATCTTGGGTTCATACCATTCGGTTCGTGGCGGCCACCGCATTAACACGATGATACTCAGCGCGCTTTACGAAAATCGGTCCGCCTGGACGATTGTGGAAGCTGAAAGCCGCTATAGCCCAAGCACAGGCCATGCGGATACGGGGTACGCGATGGCGCAGCCATTCTTTGCTGCGGTTGACCGGGGCTGAGGTCTGACGGAACAGAAAGTTGCGCCGGGGTCGATGTCAGGTCGGGCCCGGCGTCGTGACGTTTTTATCCGTATGGGCAGCTAACAATCAATGCTTGCCAATCGGAGCAAAAAATAACCACAATCAAGCTGTTCCTTCACTATGCGACTCTTAATGCGTAATGGATATGCGAAGCAGTTAATTTTGAGTGTCTGCTTGCCGTATATGATCCGGCTCTTCAGGGGATAATCAGGACCATCATGAATATTCGGAATCCTGCAAAACTGACAGTTCTTGCGATTGTCATCGGTCTGCTTTCTGGCTGCGCCGGGTCGCTTTTCGGCGAAGATGGCGGCCCACAGGTCGAGGCCAAATCGGCTGAAGAGCTTTTTAAGGAAGCAAATGCTGCGTTGGACGAGGAACAATATTCCGGCGCTGCAACGAAATTCGAAGAGGTCGACCGGCAATATCCCTATTCGGAGGAAGCGCGTGAATCGATTCTCATGGCCGCCTATTCCTACCAGAAGGCTGGCAAATCTCCGGAAGCCGTTGCATCCGCCCGTCGTTATCTGACGTTGCATCCCGGTACGAAGGAAGCTGCGCTGGCGCAGCACATTGTTGCTGAAGCCTATTACGAACGAATCAATGATGCTTCCCGCGACCAAAGCGACACCAAGGCCGCGATTGTCGAGCTTGAAACGCTGATCAACCGTTACCCCGATAGTAAATATGTCGAGCAGGCCCGCAAGCGCGTCCGTCTGGCCCGCGATATCATTGCTGCTGCGGAAATGAATATCGGTCGCTGGTATCAGGACAGGGGGCAGTTTCTGGCCGCTATCAACCGCTACCGTACCGTTGTCAGCGATTACCAGAATACAGCGCATGTCGAGGAAGCTCTCATGCGTCTCACTGAATGTTATTATACGCTCGGTATCGTCAACGAGGCGCAGACTGCCGCGGCGATCCTTGGCCACAACTTCCCGGATAGTAAATGGTACAAGGACGCCTATGCCCTGTTGGAGGCCAAAGGATTGGAGCCGCGCGAAGATTCCGGCTCCTGGCTCAGCCGCCAGTGGAACGAGATTGTCAGCGCTGGGTGAAGCGGTAGTTTGGTCGAGATTTGATGAATAAGAGCGTCTTTGCTGTCATAAGGATCCCGAAATCGGGCAGTAGTACGCTAGCCAAAATTGTAAGGTCAGGCATGCCTGATGCGGTCGTTTATGGATTGCCCAATTCCTATTTTGGCGAATGGACAAAGGGACCGGTCGAGCGGATACGTTTTCTGCGCTCTGAAAAGCGTCACCTTCTGAAGCGCTACAGAACCCTCAAGCTGGAAACCGCGCTGGCGTTCATTGATGAGCAGTGCAAGGACGGCGATATGATTTCGGGTGGTCATATCTGCTATGAGACGTTCGAAAATCTCAGGACGCCGAAGAAATATATCACCCTGTTCCGAAATCCGATTGACCGGATACGCTCCGAATATAATTACAATCGGAATGCCTATTACAACAGGTTCGCGCTCAACCGGTTCGATTCGGCCTTCAACAAGAAGGTCGCCGCCCGGCACGATCTGGACGGCTATGTGTCGGTCCTTCTGGAACACAAGACGCATTACGGAAATATCGCCGCGAACATGCTGGGCGTCACACGGCGGGAAGATATTGATGACAGGTTGAAAAGCCTGTTTCATTTCGGCGTCATGGAAGATCTGAACAATTTTGCTGGCGGTCTCGGCGACAAGCTCGGTAGACGCGTCGATGTTGTCCACGCGAACAAGACCCAAAAACAGTTCACGCATATTGCTGATGGCCCAACGCAACGCAAGATCGAGAAGCTGGACGACATTGATCTCGAAATATACGAAAAAGCGCGGCAATATCTGAATTAGAGCATCGGACCGAAAAGTGGACGCCGGTTTTCGGATAAATCCGATGCTTCAACAAAGAGAGCATCGGACCGAAAAGTGGACGCCGGTTTTCGGGCAAATCCGATGCTTCAGCAAAAGAGCATCGGACCGAAAAGTGGACGCCGGTTTTCGGATAAATCCGATGCTTCAACAAAGAGAGCATCGGACCGAAAAGTGGATACCGGTTTTCGGGCAAATCCGATGCTTCAACAAAGAGAG
>JAHQVI010000123.1 GCA_019634405.1 Hyphomicrobiales bacterium | reverse complement strand
GTCATGGCGGCGGCTGTAAAGTCCGGCAATACCGGCCGCGTCTTCGAGAATGCGGCGGCGATCCTGCGGCTTGGCGCTGATAATCTCACCGATCTGCCCCTGACGGACAAGCGCCTGACTGCGCGCGCCGGTGGCGGCGTCGGCGAACAGGATCTGGACATCCTTGGCGCGCACGTCCTTGGAATTGATCTTGTAGTTCGACCCGGCTTCGCGCTGGATGCGGCGGGCGATTTCGAGCGTGTCGTTCTCATTGAATTCAGCTGGCGCCGTGCGGGCGCTATTGTCGACGGTCAGGCTGACTTCAGCCATATTGCGGGAGGGGCGGTGGTCGGTTCCCGCGAAGATGACATCGTCCATCGCACCGCCGCGCATATTCTTGTAGGACGTCTCGCCCATGACCCAGCGCAGCGCTTCGAGCAGATTGGACTTGCCACATCCATTGGGACCGACAACGCCGGTCAGGCCCGGCTCGATCAGCAGCTCCGATGGCTCGACGAAAGATTTGAAACCCAGCAGACGTAAGCGCGTGATTTGCACAAGCAATCCCTCATAATGCACGGGCTGGCGTCATGCCGATCCGGGCTCAGGGCTTATGCGGGATTTGCAGCGTTCGCGATATGTTTGTCGATGATCTTCTTCATCTCATCATAGGTCAGAACGCCGCGGATCTTGTCATCATTGATATAGAAGGTCGGCGTACCCTTGACGCCAAGCTCCCGTCCCCGCAGTTTTACCCAGTTTACACCCTTCTGAATCTCTTGATTCGTCATGCAACTGTCAAATGCGGTGCGGCTGAGACCAGTTTCCTGCACAATTTTGTAGAGCAGATCATTATCGGGATTGCGGGCATTCCACTGGCCCCGGCGATCCATGAAGGCCGCGTTGAGCTTGAAATAATGCTCTTTACCGGCGCAGCGCACGGCCTGTGCCGCGGCTGTGGGCGAGGCGCCAATGGGAAATTCACGAAAGATGTAATGGACTTTGCCGGTGTCCACATAATCGGCCTTGAAACGCGGGAACACCGTCTTGTGGAAGTGTCCGCAGATCGGGCAGCCCAGCGAGGCGTATTCGATCACGGTGACCGGGGCGTCCTTCTTGCCCAGACTATACTCTTCGAGCGGTCCGGTTTTCGCCAGTTCCCCGGCGGTGGGAACTGCCCCGGCATTGGCGACGTCACCTGCGATTGCGCCAGGCACCGGACCGCCGCCGCAGCCCGCCAGGAGGGGGGTAACAGCTAGAACAAACAGGCATGCCGCTGAACGGCATGCCGATACAAACTGTTTAGTCAATACTCGTCCCCTCGTGTCGCATTATACGGGATGCCGTATTGCCGAACGACGCCGCTTCTCAGCTTTTTTCCGGAGAAGCATTTTCCATTATCTCATCAAAGGCTGAGATTGAGCTGTTATCAAGCTGCTTGCCGTTGATAAAAAATGTCGGTGTTGCCCGAACGCCAAACTCGCTATGACCGCGATTGCGGACCCACTCGACATGTTTCAGGAGTTTTTCGTCGCGCAGGCACTCATTAAAGCGCGCTTCCGTGAAGCCAGCCTGTTTTGCGTATTTCTGCAAGCCTGGAAGCGGTTCACCGCCGAACGCCCATTCTTCCTGCTTTTCATAGAGAAGATCGACGAAATCGAAATATTTCGACTGATCGACGCAGCGCGCCAGCATGAAGGCGGCGGCGGCTACATTGTCGAACGGGAATTCGCGAATAATGTATTTCGCGATACCTGTATCGATATATTTTTTCTTGACCTCAGGCAGCACATTCAAGTGGAAATTCGCACAATGCGGGCAGGTCATCGAAGAATATTCAATGATTGTGTAAGGCGCATCTTCCTTGCCTAGAACCACATCGGGCAACTCGCCTGTCTTCATCAGTGCTTCGACGCTGACGTCGGGCTTGAGTGGCGCCTGCGCATTGGCTGGAGCCAGGCTGACGATAGCCATAATACCGGCAACAGCGGCAATTGGCGCAAACCGGGAAACAGAGAGTGAACGAAACACAGTCATCTCCTTGCAGGGAATGGGCCGAAGGGGAAACGGGCCCCTGAACGGCTGTGGCATTTAAAGAGCACTCTTAGGACGTTAATGTGTCCGTGTCGAGAACAGCTCACAGTCAGCTTTATGAATTCCCCGTGAAGGCTTGCTGAACGGCCTTGCCGCCCTTGGCCCGCGCTTGCAGGCGTACACCCCCGGCGATGCGTGCCAGAGCGTCTTTGAGTGGACTGTCGGGAATATCGGCGAGCAGCGGATCGTTTGACGCAGATTCATCGATTTTTGGCTGTTTCGCAGAGGGTTTTTCAGCAATCGGCGCTTGAATCAGACGGATTTCGCTCACGGCGCGATAGCCGAAACTGGCATTGATCCGTTCGATGATGCGGGGGCGCATATGATCGACTTCCAGCGCCCGCGCGCCGCTGACGCGCAGTATAAGCGTTGCGCCCCGCTGCTGGCCTGTATCGTCCTCGCCATGCTCCTTGCGTGGCCATTTGAGCTTTTCCGGGGCGGTGAAGGCCGCTATTTCCGTCCCCGCAATGGCGCTCCATTCGGTCAGGATCGCTGCGGCGGGAAAGCCGAATTTCTCAAAAGCGGGTCGCATGACCTTCGGCACAAACTCACCGACAGCTTGCGCCTTGCGGTGTTTTGGCGTCCAGACAGGCGCAGTTTTCCCGGCGTGCGTTTTTTGCTTCGTCTTGCCCGTATTTCGCCTTGTGGTCATGGTGTGCCCGGCAATTGTGATGTTGCCGGCACACTAGATGATTCGAACAAGGCCAGCGAGCGGGCGGGCCGGAGCGTGGGGATATCGGGGAATACACCGGAATATGAGAAGCGGCCGGGCCGTTCGGTGTCCCCGGCCGCTTTTGCGGTGCGCCGCTGGCATTAACGCCGCGCAGACCTCAGCGAGCTCAAATGCAAGAACTGTCTTTCGTCAATATTCTCAGGCCGCGCCTGCCTCCTGCCCGAATTGCATCTCGGCGAGCCGGGCGTAGAGGCCGCCGCGGGCTACGAGGGCGGAATGATTGCCTTCCTCTGCGATCTCGCCTTCATCGATCACAAGAATCCGGTCGGCGTTGAGGACGGTCGCCAGACGATGCGCGATAACGAGCGTCGTACGATTTTGCATCACGCGGCCGAGCGCCTTCTGGACGAGATCTTCGCTTTCGGAATCGAGCGCGCTTGTCGCTTCGTCCAGCAGAAGAATCGGCGAATCCCGCAACAATGCGCGGGCAATGGCGATGCGCTGACGCTGCCCGCCCGACAGTGTGATTCCGCGCTCGCCAAGGATCGTGTCGTAGCTCTGCGGCAACGCTTCAATGAACTCGTCGGCAAGGGCCATGCGGGCGGCCTGCATGATCTGCTCGCGGGTAGCGTCCGGCGATCCATAGGCGATATTGTCGGCAATGCTCGTGGCGAAGACCACCGGATCTTGAGGCACGTAGGACATCCTGCTCCGCCAGTCCGCCGGATCGGCATCCGTCGCCGCCACGCCATCGATCAGCACCTGGCCGGTTTGCGGATCGTAGAAACGCAGCAGCAGGTTGAAGATTGTCGTCTTTCCTGCGCCGGACGGACCGACAATCGCAACGCGCTCGCCGGAGCGGACATTGAAACTCAAATTGCTGAAAACAGGATCTTCCGGTTTGCCGGGATAGGAAAAGCCGATCTTCTGGAAAACGATTTCGCCGCTGGGCGGCACGGGCAGCGCGACGGGCTTGTCCGGCGCTGTAATATCGGGCTTGATCGCAAGCAGTTCGTCAAGCCGTTCCGCAGCGCCAATTGCCTGCTGGATCTCGCCCCAGACTTCCGACAGGACCGCAACCGAACCTGCCGCGAACGCCGCATAGAGCACGAATTGCGCCAGCGTACCGCCCGTCATTGCGCCTGTAAGAACCTCATGCGCGCCATACCACAATATCCCCACGATGCTGGCGAAGACGAGCAGCGTGACCGTCGCGGTCAGCCCGGCTCTGGCGACAACGCGCTTACGGGCCGCCTGGAACGCGGTTTCGACGGCCTTGGAATAGCGGTTGATGATGTTGGGCTCGACCGTGAAGGCCTGCATCGTCGTCGGCGAACCAAGATTTTCGGCTGCAAAGGTCGATGCGTTGGCCAGCTCATCCTGGGCCTGACGGGACAAGCGGCGCACGCTACGGCCGTAAGCCACAAGCGGGAGGACAATAAGAGGAATTGCGCCGATAACGAGTGCGCTCAGCGTGGCGCTGGTCAGCACCATCATGCACAACGCGCCGATCAGCAGAAACGCGTTGCGCAGGAGCTGGCTCACAGCGGAGGATACAGCGGCCTTGATCTGTGTCGTATCCGCGGTCAGGCGCGACATCAGCTCGGCGGAATGGGTGCGCTCGTAAAAGGACGAGCTGAGCCGGGTCAGATGCGCAAAGACTGATGCGCGAATGTCGGAGACGACGCGCTCGCCAATCCAGCTCACAAAGTAAAAGCGCATGGCGCTTGCCCCTGCGAGAACCGCCGCAATGAGAAGCAGCATGGCGAAATAGCTGTCGATCAGCCCGGCATTATCGCCGGAAAAGCCCATATCGATCATGCGGCGCACAGCAACCGGCAGGCTCAGCGTTGCGCCTGCGGCGATGACGAGACCAATGAAGGCAAAAATGACGCTGAGTTTATAGGGGCGGATATAGGGCCATAATTTATCAAGCCCGCCCATCTTCGACGCTGTGCCTCGCCGCTCAGGCGCCGACCGGGTTTGTTCACCATCAATTCCGGACAGCTGGCCCGTTCGATCGCTCATTGTCAACCTTCCCATAGTCTTGCATGTTTGGAGTAGTCATTACAGCCTATATGGCCGATATCATGTCTTTCGTGTATGATTTTAGCTATTACAGCATTAAAAGTCGAAGCGATCACTTGTCAGCCAGTGTGGCCTTGCGCTATAAGGCCGTCAGAATTATTTCCCTGAAATCGAGATCCAGTCATCCGCGCGGGATCGTGCGTGATGGAAAGCAGATTGCCATGAAGAAAGAAACCCATCCCGATTATCACAAGATCACAGTTGTGATGACCGACGGAACCGAGTTCGAAACCTACTCGACTTATGGTTCGGAAGGCGACACGCTGCGCCTCGATATCGACCCGACCTCGCATCCGGCATGGACTGGCGGCTCGCAGCATCTTGTGGATCGCGGCGGGCGCGTCAGCCGCTTCAAGAAGAAATTCGAAGGCTTTCTTGGCTGATACGCGGCCTGTCAGGCTGTTTCAGGCTAGCTCATTATTGAGTGTTCAAACCCCGCACCCGAAGACCGGCGCGGGGTTTTGCGCTTTCTCGATTCGGTGAAAATGATCCATTGCGGACGAAGGGCGGCATGCGGTGAAGCGCGCCGACCATGCTGGCGCGGGGTATCTCAAACGGGTCCGGAGCCTCAGGCGAAGGCCGACTGAAGCCGCTCTATTTGCGTGGCGACGGGATTTTGGACTTTGCGTTCGTTGCGGCTGCGTCCAGCACTTCCAAAATTGCTGAGCTTCTGGTGGAAACTGTAGGCTTCCTCGATAAGCTCACGAAGCTGGACCGGCAACTCATTATAGCCGCGTGCACCTCGGACGCGAGAGATCGGAGGCAGATCCAGCGGGTTGATGGCCGAGCTTCCCCGCGGAACCGGATCGCCATTGATGATGGCCCGGCGCGCCAGCAACCAGGTGGCGAGCTGTGTCAGCCTCGTGGTCAACCTCATGCTTTCCGTCGCATAGGCCAATGCGGCAGGTGGCTGGAGACATTTCGACTGGCGGCGTCCTGGACCGTCCAGATAATTCGCTGTGCGCTCTACAAGAGCCATGCCTTCGCGGAATATGGCGAAGAACTCGTCATGATTATCCCGTCGCGCACGGACAGGAAGAGCAACGATTTGGTTCACATCGTCCTGGGAAAGGGGCGGGGCAATTTTACTCATACACTTTAAACCCTAGCTCAACGCCGTTAACAGTTTTTCAAGGCTATCCTTGCAGTGATGATGTTAATTTTTGCTATACGAATGCAAGGATTTTTTCAGAAAATGATGAACACCTTTCAGGCTCAAAGCAAAGTTTAACTCAAAATCTAAAGCAATGCCGTGGCATTGTTCCAAACTAGCACAAAAATTCCCGAATCCGGGCACATAGCAAAATCCGCTGTGGATATCCTCGGGAGACGTCTGACACTTTGTTTCAGGATTTGAAGATGGAGTCGGCCGCGTCGCGTGACGCTTTTTTGGCTTCCATCAATGCGCTCACCCTTTGCTTTTCCGTTTCGAGCGCCTGCAGATAGCTCTCCAACTCATAGACGGAGTAAGCGGACAGGTCAGCACCGAGCGTATGTGTTTTCGGCTTTTTGGGGCGGTCGTCTTCAAGACTCATGGCTTTGCTCCTACGATGCGCTCGCGGCTGGCTTGATTTGCGCTTATCATGTCAGATGAACCGCGTAATTCAATCCCGGAAAGGTTGTCGTCAATGACCCTGCCGCAGGAAATGACTGCCATAGAAATCACGGAGCCCGGTGGGCCCGACGTTCTTCAGGCCACGACGATACCTGTCCCTGAGCCTGATACGAATGAAGTGCTCATCAAGGTTGCGGCGGCCGGTGTAAACCGTCCTGATGTGATCCAGCGCAAGGGGCTTTATCCGCCGCCGCCGGGCGCATCGCCTATACCGGGACTGGAGGTTGCGGGAACGATCGTCGCCAAGGGACCGGAGACCTCGCGTTACAGCATCGGCGATCAGGTTACGGCGCTTGTGACAGGCGGCGGTTATGCGCAATATTGCGTAGCGAACGCGCGCGCGGCTCTACCATTTCCCCAGCGCTTCGACCCCGTGCTCGCAGCCGCGCTGCCCGAGACCTATTTCACCGTCTGGCACAATCTGTTCTTTCGCGGCGGGCTTATGTCAGGAGAGACGCTGCTCGTCCATGGCGGCGCAAGCGGCATAGGCACAACCGCGATCCAGATCGCAAAAGCCTTTGGCGTTACGGTCTTCACTACAGCAGGCAGCGCTGAGAAATGTGATTTCTGCGAAAAACTGGGCGCCGATCTCGCGATCAACTACAAGGAAGATGATTTTGTCGCCGCGATCAAAGACAAGACCGGCGGCAAGGGGGTCAACTTCATAACGGATATGGTGGGAGGCGATTATATTCAGCGCAATCTGGATTGTATTGCCGAAGACGGACGCATTCATCAGATCGCCTTTCTGCGCGGGGCGAAAGCAAACGTCGATTTCACCCGGCTGATGATCAAGCGCATCACGCTGACCGGTTCGACATTGCGGCCGCGCTCGATCGCGGTCAAGGCGCAGCTTGCGCGCGCACTGGAGGATCAGGTTTGGCCGTTGCTTTCGAATGGATCGGTCAGGCCGGTCATCGAGACGGTTTTTCCGCTTGAAAAAGCGGCTGATGCCCACCGCCTGATGGAAGAAAGCCGCCATATCGGTAAGATTTTGTTAACCGTATAACTGCGGAAAAGCGAGAAATTGATCGAATATTTTGGTGATTATGGGCAAGATCATTTGCCCTTTTCAGCAATCGGTCATATATGCTGTTAATGCTTCGATATCGCGAAGCCTTTCTCCACTCAGAAATAACAAGGTTACCCTGCAGATCTAGACCCTTGCAGGCAACGGGAGAGTTCTATGACACAGCGTCCATTGATGCCGAAAGCAACCGCCGTCTGGCTGGTCGAGAATACTGCGCTGACTTTCGACCAGATTGCCGAGTTTTGCGGCCTGCACAACCTTGAAGTCAAAGGGATCGCCGATGGCGATGTCGCGCAGGGCATCAAGGGGATGGATCCCATTGCTTCCGGTCAGCTTACGCGCGAGGAAATCAGGAAAGCGCAGGACAATCCAGATTACCAGCTGCGGTTGGCCAAATCAAAGGTCGAACTGCCGCCAATGAAGACCAAGCGCACGCCGAAATATACGCCGTTGTCGCGCCGCCAGGATCGGCCGAATGCGATCCTGTGGCTGCTGCGCTATCATCCGGAACTGCGTGACGCCCAGATCATGCGTCTTGTCGGTACGACAAAGCCGACAATTGAGTCGATCCGCGAGCGCACTCACTGGAACTCGGCCAATCTGCAGCCACAGGACCCGGTTGCGCTCGGCCTGTGCTCGCAGGTCGACCTGGACGCCGAGGTCGGCAAGGCGTCGCATCGTGTTGAACGCGAACGTCAGGCTGCAGGTCTTGATATCGAGGATGGCGTGGAAACAGCCGGCACGCTGCTTCCGGCCGATCAGACCTCCGACGGCGACTATGGCCAGTTTGAAACCGAGCGCGAGCTATCCGAGGCTGAAGCCTTCTCCAGCGACGTGTTTAAACGCGAAAAGCCGGCAAGCGAGGAGGATGATGAGGCCAGCCTGTCCGTCGAGGATGTTTTCGGCTCCAGCGAAGAGAAATCTTGATGCATGAATAGAAGCGTCTAAATTAGGCTTTCTATTCCAGTCATGAAGTGCACGGGCGGAGCTTGATATGTTCTGTCCGTGATCGATATTGGCATGTGTTGAATCCTGAAGGGGCGCAGGGAAACTATGGTTGCCGAATTAGATGGGGCAGGTCTGAAGGACGAGCAGAGCAGGGACAAGCGGGCGCAGCTTCGCAGATTTTTCGAAAGTGCGTTCTGGGAACGCACGATTGTCGTTCTCATCGTGGTCAATGCTCTGGCGATGGGGCTGGAGACGTCACAAAGCGCCGTTGCGGCGACAGGTGGGCTCCTGCGTATCATCGACAATGTTGTCATTACGATTTTCACCATCGAGATTGCGCTTAGAATCCTCGCCTATGGCAGCAAATTCTGGCGTGACGGATGGAGCCTGTTTGACTTTACCATCGTTGCAGTCGCACTGATGCCGGCAACGGGCGGTTTCGCGGTTTTGCGTTCGCTGCGCATCATTCGCGCGCTTCGCCTGATCTCGACCGTCAAATCCATGCGCCGGGTCATGGGCGGCATGCTGGCCGCCATACCCAGCATGGGTGCCGTCATCGCCTTGCTAGCGCTGATCTTCTATGTTGCGGCGGTGATGGCCACGAAACTATATGGACAGGATTATCCGGAAAATTTCGGAACATTGGGCGATTCCTTCTTCTCCCTCTTCCAGGTGATGACGCTTGAGGGATGGGCGGATAACTTCGTCATACCCGTCATGGAGAAACATCCTTACTCATGGATTTTCTTCATTGTCTTCATGCTGGTGACGAGCTTTACCGTGCTCAACCTGTTTATCGGCATCATTGTTGACGCCATGCAGCGCGAGCAGCTGGTCGAGGACGCAGCCGATCGTGTGCGCGACGAAGCCCGCGAAGAGGCCAATTTCGAGACCATCATGGCCGAGCTTCACGCTCTTCGCACCGAAATACACGCGTTGAAAGGAGCAGGTTCCGCCCCGTCAGGGCAGGGTCATCCACAGCCAGGACTGGATCCGTAGGCCAGCCCGCCGACTCGACCTATATTCAGGCCATGAAGCAATATCTTGATCTGTTAAGAACCGTGCGGAACACCGGCGTTAGGCGCAGCGACCGTACCGGCGTCGGCACGCTCGGTATCTTCGGCTACCAGATGCGTTTCGATCTGGCCGAGGGCTTCCCGCTGGTAACCACCAAGAAGCTTCACCTGAAATCGATCATTCACGAACTGCTCTGGTTTCTTTCGGGCGACACAAATATTCGCTATTTGCGGGAAAATGGCGTGCGGATCTGGGATGAATGGGCGGATGAGAACGGCGATCTCGGCCCCGTATACGGCAAGCAGTGGCGTTCATGGCCTTCAATTGACGGCGTCAGCATTGATCAGATCGCGCAGCTTGTCGATGGGTTGAAACGCGATCCGTACTCGCGCCGCCATATTGTCAGCGCCTGGAATCCTGCCGAAATCGGCGCAATGGCGCTGCCGCCCTGTCATTGCCTGTTTCAGTTCCATGTCGCCGAGTCGAGGCTGTCCTGTCAGCTTTACCAGCGCTCGGCCGATATCTTCCTGGGCGTGCCGTTCAACATTGCCTCCTACGCCCTGCTTACCTTGATGGTCGCGCAGGTGACGGGCCTGAAGCCGGGCGAATTCATCCATACGTTCGGCGACGCCCATCTCTATCTGAACCATCTCGAACAGGCCGAACTGCAGCTTGCGCGCGAACCACGGTCCTTGCCGAGATTGATCATCAATCCCGATGTTTCCTCGATCTTCGACTTCAGCGATGACGATTGCCGGCTGGAGGGCTATGAGGCGCATCCGCATATCAAGGCAGAGGTCGCGGTCTAGTGAGCAATACGCCGCCAAGGATCGCTCTCGTCGTGGCGGTGGCCGAAAACAATATTATCGGCCGCAATGGCAGGCTGCCATGGCGTATCCCGTCCGAATTGCAGCATTTTAAGCGGATAACAATGGGCAAGCCCGTCATTATGGGGCGCAAGACCTTTCAATCACTCAAAAATCCGCTGCCGGGCCGTGACAATATCGTCGTAACGCGCGATCCCGGTTTCAGCGCCGATGGCGCTCTGGTTGCGTCAACGTTGGACGAAGCGATCAAAATGGCGGGGAAATGCGCTCAGGCACGCGGCGCTGCGGAGATCATGGTGATTGGCGGAGCGCAAATTTATGATGCAGCGCTTGCAGTTGCGCAAAGGCTTTACCTGACGAGGGTTCACGCCGCGGTCGAAGGCGATACGCGCCTTCCCCCGCTCGATCCGTCCCAGTGGCGTGAAAGAGAAAGGGTCGCTTTCAAAGCCGGCCTGAATGACGATTATGGCTACAGCTTGACAATTATAGATCGCATTTAGGCGGAATCCTTGTCCCCGTCCGTTGACGCAGCACGTTATTCCCTCCATATCAACACTTCATTCTCTTTAACAGAGAGCAAGCGACAAATTTGCATCGAGCTCGTGTGTGCGTTACATCCTTCCCAAATTTCGTTCTGTATCTGCACCGTATGCCGATGCGCTCTTATCTTTTTGAGCCTGAGTGAAACCAAGTATTAACCGTAGCCGGTAAGGATAACGTCTAAATCGGGTGTGGCAGAGGACAAGACTTATGCCTTGGAACAATCAGACTAATAATGGCGGCGGCTGGAAAGGTGGCGGCGGTCCATGGGGGCAGGGGCCGTCGGGCGGCGGTGGCGGCGGCGGCAATAGTGGCCCGGGCGGTCAACAGCCAGATCTTGAGGAGCTTTTGAAGCGCGGCCAGGATCGCTTTCGTCAGGCCATGCCGGGCGGCGGCGTTGGCGGCGGCTTTCTCGCGCTGATCATTGTCGTTGCATTGGTTGTCATTGGGTTTTTCGCCTTCACGGTCCGCATCGACACCAACCAGCAGGGCGTTGTTCTGCGCTTCGGTGAAATTCATCGTACGCTCAATCCCGGTCTGAATTTCCGGCTGCCTTATCCGATCGAAACGGTCTACCAGCCGAACGTTACCAATATTAACCGGATTGAAGTCGGGATCAGGACAAACGATCCCAGCGGCTTCTTTTCGTCTTCGCGCAACACCTCCTCCGGGCAGGATGTCGCGGAAGAAAGCCTGATGCTGACCGGCGACGAAAATATCGTCGATATCGATTTCGTCGTTCTCTGGAAGATTAGCAAGGCTGAGGATTATCTCTTCAAGATTAAGAATCCTGAAGTCACGGTGAAAGCTGTCGCCGAAAGCGGCATGCGCGAAGTCGTCGGCCAGAACGAAATTCAGCCGATCCTGTCGCGCAATCGTGCGGGCATCGAAACAGAAGTTCAGCAGCTTATGCAGGCAACGCTGGATCAGTATCAGTCCGGCATCGAAATTCGCGCCGTCCAGATGCAGAAGGTGGACCCTCCCCAGCAAGTCATCGCATCCTTCCGCGACGTGCAGGCCGCGCGCGCCGACCAGGAACGCCTCCAGAACGAGGCCAACGCTTATGCCAATCGGGTCGTTCCTGAGGCCCGCGGTAATGCGCAGCGCGTTCTTGAAGCCGCTGAAGCCTATAAGGAACAGACCGTCGCTGAATCCATCGGTCGCACCGAGCGCTTCCTTCAGGTCTACGAACAATATTCAAAAGCGCCGGAAGTCACACGCAAACGCATGTTCCTGGAAACGATGGAGCGTGTATTGGGACGGACGGACAAGGTCATTATCGACAGCAGCGCCCAGGGCGCAAGCGGCGTCGTACCTTATCTTCCGCTTAACGAGCTGAACCGCACGCAGCGAGGAGACAACCAATGAGAAGCGCAATTTTCGTGATTTTTCTCATTTTGCTGGGCGGCGGCGCGTTCGTTGCCTACAATTCCTTCTTCATCGTCCATCAGGCGCAGAGCGCGATCGTCTTCCAGTTCGGCGAAGCCAAGCAGGTGCGCGAAGAGCCAGGCCTCTATTTCAAGACGCCTTTCATCCAAACGGTCGAGTATTTCGACAAGCGTATTCTTGACTTTGATCTGCCGCCTGAAGAAGCCATCGCCAGCGATCAGAAGCGTCTGGTCGTGAACGCCTTCGCGCGCTACCGCATCGAAGACCCGCTGCTGTTCTACCAGTCGGTCACGGATGAATCGGGCGCGCGCGACCGGCTGCAAAGCTCGCTGACGTCGGATCTGCGCAGTATTCTGGGTAAGTCGACCTTCACGGAAATCGTCAGGGACCGGCGCTCGGAGCTGATGACCGAGATCGCCAAGAGCGTCGAGCAGAAAGTATCGGCGTTCGGCATGAGGATCATTGACGTTCGTTTGACGCGCGTCGATCTCCCGGAAGCGAACAGCCAGGCGATCTATGAACGGATGACGACGGAACGCCAGCAGGAAGCCGCCGAGATCCGCGCCCGCGGGACCGAGCAGGCGACCCGCATTCGCGCCCAGGCCGACCGTCAGGTCACGGTCCTGATCGCTGAAGCCAATCGCGACGCCGAGCGCACTCGTGGTGAGGGCGACGGCGAACGCAACAGGATCTATGCTGAGGCGTTCGGCCGCGACGCCGATTTCTTCGCCTTCTATCGCTCGATGCAGGCTTATGAGGAAGGGTTGAAATCGGACGACACGCGACTGGTGATTTCACCGAACTCGGAGTTCTTCAAGTTCTTCAACAATCCCGGCGGTACAGCCAGCGCGTCCAGCCCCTCAACTCCGGGCGCAAATAGCAACGGTTCGCGGACGTCACGGGCCGTACAGTAACTTTGCGGCGGCGAGATGAGTGAACTGTTTGTCGGCCTGGGTTTGGTCTTTGTCATCGAGGGGCTCCTTTGGGCCCTGGCTCCCGGTCTTGGCTTTCGGCTCATGAAGCTCGCCGCTTCAACGCCTGAAATGGAATTACGCGTATCCGGAGCTGTCGCGGTGGCTCTGGGCGTGCTTGTCATATGGCTTGTTCGCGGTTAATGCCGCCGGATATGCTTTCAAATATCCATAAGTATGAAACTATACTGCTTAAGGGGCAATTTGCCGTTTAATTGCCACCATTTTTTCAATTATGATGGTTGGAAATTATTTGCGATATCCTCACGGGTATGCGCCCGCTGTTGAAGGATGACTGCATGACGCGTTTTACGTCTGCCCCCACACACCGATTGATCACAATTGGCGCAAACGTTATTTCGAATAAAACTGTAGCGCTTTTTGCGGCGCTTGCATTTTGTTTGGCCTATCTGCCGCCGCTTCCAGCGATGGCCCAGACGCGGGGGCCGAGTTCAGTTGCCGATATCGCCGACCCGCTCAAGGCGGCGGTCGTGAATATTGCGACCACGCAAAAGCTTCAAAATGCGGAAGACATCCAGCATCCGGAAATTCCACAGGATTCTCCTTTCCAGGAATTCTTTGAAGATTTCTTCAATCAGGATGAAGGTGGCGGTGGTCAGAGAGCCAGCTCGCTTGGCTCCGGCTTCGTAATAGATCCGTCCGGCCTCATTGTCACAAACTACCATGTGATC
>JAHQVI010000122.1 GCA_019634405.1 Hyphomicrobiales bacterium | reverse complement strand
TCGGATAAAGCCAGTCGCTGGTGAATGAGATAAGGCAGAAGCGGGTTTTGACACCGTTGAATGCTCTGGCCAGCGTGCCGCCATGGTCGGCGGCAAGGTCGAAATAATCCATGGCGCGGGTGATATAGAGATAGGAATTGGCGTCGAACCTGTCCACGAAGGTCGAGCCCTGATGGCGCAGATAGCTTTCGACCTGGAAGTCGGCGTCGAAACCATAAGTCAACCTGTCGCGATCCTGAAGCTTGCGGCCAAATTTTTCGTGCAACGCCTTGGAGGACAGATAGGTGATATGCGCAGCCATGCGTGCGACCGAAAGCCCTTTGCGCGGGGCAAGGCCCTCATCGAGATAGCGGCCCTGTTTCCAGTCCGGGTCGGCCATGACAGCCTGCCGCCCAACCTCGTGAAAGGCGATGTTTTGTGGCGAATGACGCGGCGCGGTTGCAAGCGGGATCGCTGAAAATACGCGCTCGCTGTAATTTGCAACCCATTCCAGCACCTGCATCCCGCCCATTGAGCCGCCGACAACGCTGAACAGTGTTTCGATCCCAAGATGTTCCACTAGTCGAAGCTGGGCGCGAACCATATCGCGAATGGTGATGACGGGAAAATCGAGACCGTAGGCCTTGCCAGTTGCAGGATCGATCGAAGCCGGGCCGGTTGAGCCCATACAACCGCCGATAATATTGGGGCAAATAACGAAATAGCGGTCCGTGTCGATCGGCTTTCCGGGGCCGACGACAGTCTCCCACCAGCCGGTCTTGCCCGTGAGCGGATGTGGCCCGACGACGAACTGATCTCCGGTGAGCGCATGGCAGATCAGAATTGCATTGGTTCTGGTCTCATTCAGGCGGCCATAGGATTTATAGGCGATGGAAAAGGGCGCAAGCATAGCGCCGTTATCCAGCGGCAGAGGCTGGGCTTGGTCAAAACTAACGATTTCACTTTCAGGCAGAATTGCCTTCGCCATCATCGACAAACTTTCACTAATCCCTTCTTGTTAACACAAATGCGCACATTATAAGTG
This sequence comes from Hyphomicrobiales bacterium, assembly GCA_019634405.1. GTDB lineage: Bacteria > Pseudomonadota > Alphaproteobacteria > Rhizobiales > Rhodomicrobiaceae > JAHQVI01. The sequence goes on along the minus strand of JAHQVI010000122.1, from coordinate 7,015 downwards.
ATGCATAAGCACTGAGCACGCAAGCCCGAGCGGCAGGCATGCCGGCTAAGTGCTCAAGTCAATCTTTCCTTTGCATTATCCCGGCGGCAATCTTATGAATCCCATGAGGTTTTGCCTCAAGGAGGGCAATTCCGGCAAATCACGCTTTGAGGAGATTACTGTGACGGTGGCACAGGGGCCGCAGGTCCGGCCGGGTGTTTTAACAATTGATCCCTATGTTCCGGGTACGAGCCAGTTACCCGGAACCGGGCCGATTATCAAGCTTTCGTCAAACGAAACACCACACGGGTCAAGCCCGAAGGCCAGGCAGGCCTATCGCCAGGCGGCCGATAAGCTCGACCGGTATCCCGATGGCTCATCGACCGTCTTGCGCAATGCGATCGGGGCGCGTTTCGGTCTGAATCCCGACAGAATTGTTTGCGGTTGTGGTTCCGACGAAATCCTGCATCTTCTGTCGCAGGCTTATCTGGGGCCGGGTGACGAGGCGATATTCACCGAGCACGGCTTTCTCGTCTACAGGATCGTTACGCTTGCGGCCGGTGCGACGCCGGTCATCGCGCCGGAGACGAATTTTCGTGCCGACGTCGATGCGATCCTCGCTAAGGTCACGCCCAGTACGCGGATTGTTTTTGTCGCCAATCCGAACAATCCGACCGGCACCTATCTCGGCATTGACGAAATTCGCCGTCTGCATGGCGCCTTGCCGTCAAATGTGCTGCTCGTGCTCGATGCAGCCTATGCGGAATATGTGAAGCGCAATGATTACGAGGCGGGGATCGAGCTGGTTGCGACGACGCCGAACACCGTGATGACGCGAACCTTCTCCAAAATCCACGGCCTGGCGGGCGCGCGTGTCGGCTGGGCCTATTGCCCGGCGGAGATTTCGCAGATGCTGAACCGCATTCGCGGGCCTTTCAATGTGACCGGGGCAGGGATGGCCGCCGCCGTCGCCGCGCTTGAAGATCGGACGTATGAAAGCCAATCCGTGGCGCATAACGCCGAGTGGTTGCCATGGCTGGAGCAGGAAATGAAGGCGCTCGGGCTCGATGTGACCGATAGTGTCGGCAATTTCCTGCTGATCCGCTTTCCTGACACGCCTGGCCGCCGGGCGGCGGAGGCGGACGCGTTTTTGCAGAGCCGCCGGATCATCCTGCGCCGCCTTGAAAATTACGGCATTCCGGACGGGCTTCGCATGACGGTGGGACTGGCGGATGAGAACCGTACCGTCGTCAGCGCGCTGAAGGATTTTGTCAATGGAGCGGCGGCCGATGCGTAGCCCCCTGTTCGACCGTGTCGCCATTATCGGGCTCGGGCTGATCGGGTCCTCGCTGTGCCACGTCATGCGCCGGGAAAATCTGGCGTCCGAGGTTGCGGGCAGCGCAAGATCGGCCGCGACGCTGAAAACGGCGGAGCGGCTGAAACTGTGCGATAGGCTCTATGCAGACCCCGCCGAAGCGGCCGCCAACGCCGATCTTGTCATCCTGTGTTCGCCGGTTGGAACCTATGGCGCGCTTGCCGGGAAAATTGCGCCTGCGCTGAAGCCGGGCGCGATCGTCAGCGATGTCGGATCGGTCAAGAGCACGGTTATTCGCGATGTCGGGCCACATATTCCGGAGGGCGTGCATTTCATCCCCGGCCATCCGATTGCCGGGACGGAGCATTCCGGTCCCGAAGCCGGGTTTGCGGAGTTGTTCGACGGGCGCTGGGCGATCCTGACGCCTCTGCCGGACAGCGATGCGCCCGCTCTCGAACAGCTCAAATCTTTCTGGGAGCGTTGCGGCTCGCCGGTGGAGATCATGACGCCGGAACATCATGATCTGGTGCTGGCGATCACAAGTCATCTCCCGCATCTGATCGCCTACAACATAGTCGGCACGGCCTCCGATCTTGAAACCGTCACCGAGAAGGAAGTAATGAAGTTCTCCGCCGGCGGTTTTCGTGATTTCACCCGTATTGCGTCATCCGATCCGACCATGTGGCGCGATGTGTTCCTGAACAATAAGGACGCGGTTCTGGAAATGTTGGGGCGCTTTACAGAAGATCTCACCGAGTTGCAACGCGCGATCCGCTGGGGCGACGGCGACAAGCTTTTCGACAAATTTTCACAAACACGCGCGGTCCGGCGCGGCATCATCGAGGCCGGTCAGGAAACGGCCGATCCAGATTTTGGCCGCAAGCACGGAACGCAAAGGGAATCGGCGAAGAAAAGCGCGTGAGCAGAAAAAGCGGGATATGGGTTTTCGGCTACGGGTCGCTCATGTGGCGGCCCGGCTTTCGCCATGACGAAGCGGCGCATGCGGTCATTCACGGCGTTCACCGTTCGCTCTGCGTCTATTCCTTCGAACATCGCGGGACAAAACAGCATCCCGGTCTCGTGCTCGGGCTGGATACGGGCGGATGGTGCGAGGGGATGGCTTTCTATGTGCCGCCAGCCCATGTGCATGAAACGCTCGGCTATCTGCGGCGGCGCGAGCAAATGCGCAATGTCTACCGTGCGGTGTGGAAGCCGGTTTCGTTCATCGGCGATCCGCATCGGGAAGTGCATGCGCTGTCATTCGTCGTCAACCGCAACCACAGCCAGTATGCCGGGCGTCTGCCTTACGAGAAACAGGAATGGCTCGTTCGCCGCAGCACCGGACGGTCCGGGCGCAATATCGAATATGTCGTAAACACTGCGCAGCATTTACGCGAATGCGGTATTCATGACGGCCGGCTGGAGGCTCTTCTGCGCCGCTTTGGCCGCCACAGCCAGCGTTAGGTGATTGTGTAGGTTATTTCTCGCCTGCACCGCATCGCGAAAATATAAGGTGCACTCCGTGCAAGATAGAGCGATTGATACGCTGGCTTACGAAGAAAATCGGAAGTATGCGAAGCTTTCCGTACGTATTCGTGCTGTCATATATGATTCAATGGTGTTTTTTTTCAGCATGATCGTCGCGGTTACGTTGGCGATTGCAGTGGACTCTGACTTCGCGGCCAAGTTTGTCGGCGCGATTTGGGTGCTATTTATCCTGCTCTACGAGCCCTTAATGGTTTCTATTAAGGGCGGAACGATCGGGCACATAGTTTGCAATACCCGGGTTGTCGACGAGCATACGCTTGGAAATCCAAGCCTTTTAAAGGCGAGTGCGCGCTTTCTTATCAAGACAATTCTTGGTTGGATTTCTCTTGTTACCGTCACAGCTTCAAAGCGTAAAAAAGCAGTCCACGATTTATTGACTGGATCATCAGTGCAAGCTCGCAATGCAAACAAAATGAAGGTTTATGATTTTACATTGGAATTAAATGAATTATCAAAAGCATCAATTTTAAAACGAATTATAGGAATCGTGATTTATAGTATTGCGCTGATTGCGATTTTAATCGGAATAATAGAGGTCACCTATTATTTTGATTTGATGTCATTCAATTGTATTGAATATGATCGCTGTGCATTTTCAGAATATTTGCTTTTCTTTGCACTGAATATAGGTTGGCTGCTTGCTGAGTTTGAAATCATAGCTTTCGGTTGGCGAGGACGACTATACGGTTTCCGAGCAAGGTAGACAGGTGTCCAGTTCACGCAGCGTCAATGTAAAGCCTTTAAGTTGACAGGCGAAGCAACTATCATCACCTCTCATGCTGACATGAACGCAGGATGCCGCCAATGCTCGATCTCTCGGACAATAAACAGAAAATTATCGACGCAGCGCTGAAGCTGGCTGAAAGCGACGGCTGGCGCGGCCTCAGCCTTGACCGCATTGCAAATCGCGCGGGCGTTTCTTTGGTCGAGTTTCGCCGGCTTTTTTCCTCCAAAGCAGAGATCCTGACGGGTTTTACCCGGATGGTCGATGAGAAAGGGCTGGCTCAGGTCACGCCGGCGGACGCCGAAATTTCTTCGCGCGATCGGCTTTTTGACGTGCTGATGACGCGCTTCGAGCTGATGGGGCCGTATAAGGGCGCGCTGAAACGTATCCGCGATGATCTCAGGTTTCACCCTGCACAGGCAACGGTTCAGCTTGGCGCGGCGGCTCGTTCGCTTTACTGGATGATGGTTGCGGCCGGTATCGATGCGGAAGGCGGGCGCGGCGCGCTGCGTTTGCCGGGATTGATCGCGGTTTACGGACAGATTTTCGACATCTGGCTCGATGATGACGATCCGGGGATGGCGCGGACCATGGCGGCGCTTGACAGCCGTTTGCGCCGCGGCGAGCGCATCATTCAGCGAGCGGATGATCTGGGCGAAGCTGCGCGGAGTTTCTGTGATCGGATTTTCTGGGCGAAGGATCGCATGCGTTCGAAAAAGCCCGTGCCGGAAACTGAAACGCCTGCGCCTCAAGCCGGGCCAGCAACGAATGGCAGCGGCGGACCGGGCCCCGCGCCCGCAATCTGAGGGGAATAATGAGCGACACGCAGGACGGCAAGCTGATCGAATATTCCGACTTCGAGGCGGTGGATATCCGCATCGGCGCAATTACGGACGCGCAACCGTTTCCCGAGGCGCGCAACCCGGCGATCAAGCTGTGGATCGACTTTGGCGAGGAGATCGGCGTCAGAAAAAGCTCCGCACAGATCACCAAACATTACAAGCCGGAAGAACTGATCGGCAAACAGGTCGCTGCGGTCGTCAATTTCCCGCCGCGCCAGATCGGCAAATTCATGTCGGAAGTTCTGACCCTCGGTTTCCCTGATGAGGAAGGCGGCGTCGTGCTCGTTGCGCCGACGCTGCCTGTGCCGAATGGCGGCAAGCTGTTTTAGCTGCCAGGGCCATATGCTGCCTGGCTGCGGCGATCCGAAACCGGGGTGATAACCCGTTCCCGCTCGCCATGAGCAGGGCGGTGCGCGCATCATTGCGATATGTTGCGTCCGGAACTTCCCTATTGACCTTCCAGTTGCTGGAATCTCCAGATAGGTCATGAGGAACATGAAGGATGACGCAAATGGACAAAGGCAAGCATCATTACGATCATGGCCAGGGCCGGTCGGGTTGCGGCGGCCATGATACGCCTGCTGACCGGGCGGATGCCGGACGCGAGTCCAACTCTGCGATCGATCCTGTCTGCGGAATGACCGTCGAGCTTGGCAAGGGCAAGCCAAGCGTCGCGTGGCAGGACGAGACCTATCATTTCTGTTCGCAAGGGTGCCGTGACCGTTTCGTAGCCGATCCCTGGTTCTTTCTCTCCGGCAACAACAAGCGGCAGAAGAAACAGGCGGTCAGCGGCACGCACTATACCTGCCCGATGGACCCGCAGATCGTTCAGGAAGGCCCAGGTGCGTGCCCGATCTGCGGTATGGCGCTGGAGCCGATGAGCGGCGTTTCCGATGAGCCGAACCATGAGCTGATCGACTTCACGCGGCGCATGTGGATCAGCGCAACAGCGGCCGCGCCTCTCATGCTGCTCACCATGGGCGGCATGATCGGGTTGCCGGTACGCGACTGGCTCGGACATCAGACCGCCGCCTATCTCGAATTCCTGCTCGCTACGCCGATCGTTCTCTGGGCCGGGCGGCCATTTTTCGAGCGTGGCTGGCAATCGATCCGTACGATGAACCCGAATATGTGGACGCTGATCTCGATCGGCGTCGTCAGCGCCTATCTGTTCAGTATCGTGGCGACCTTTTTTCCGCAAATCCTGCCGGCCGCTTATGCGCAGGATGGCGTGGCCGGAACCTATTTCGAGGCCGCGGTTGTGATTGTCGCGCTGGTTTTTGTCGGGCAAGTCCTCGAATTGCGCGCACGCGAGCGAACCGGGGACGCGATCCGCGCGCTGCTCGATCTGGCCCCGAAGACGGCGCGCCGCAGTCTGCCTGATGGAACCGAATATGACGCGCCGTTGGAGAACATTATTGAAGGCGACCGTCTCCGCGTGCGTCCGGGCGACTGCATACCGGTCGATGCAGAGGTATTGGAAGGTCTGTCGGCCGTCGATGAATCCATGCTGACCGGGGAGGCGTTGCCGGTCGAAAAAGCTGCGGGCGATCGCGTCACGGGCGGCACGCTCAATGGGAACGGTTCTCTGATTGTTGAAGCCAGCAAGGTCGGCGCCGACACCATACTGGCGCAGATCGTGGAGATGGTCACCAACGCGAAGCGCTCGCGCGCGCCGATCCAGGGGCTGGCGGACCGGGTGGCGTCCATTTTTGTGCCCGCGGTGGTGGCTGCCGCCATCCTCGCGCTGGTCGTCTGGCTTGTTTTGGGTCCTGATCCGGCGCTTGCCTACGCCGTTGCGGCGGCGGTTTCGGTGCTGATCATCGCCTGCCCATGCGCGCTTGGCCTGGCCACGCCGATCTCGATCACGACTGCGGCGGGGCGCGGCGCTCAGGCGGGCGTGCTGATCAAGAATGCCGAGGCGCTGGAGCGCATGGCAGCCGTCGATACGCTGATTGTTGACAAGACCGGGACGCTGACGGAGGGGCGGCCGAAGGTCACCGATGTGATCGCGCTGGGCGAGTATGGCGAGGCGCAGATCCTTGCTTTCGCGGCGGCTCTGGAGAAAGGCTCGGAACATCCTCTGGCGGCAGCAATTGTCTCGGCGGCGCAGGAGCAGGACATCGCCGCCGCCAATGGCGAAAGCTTTGAGGCGGTAACCGGCAAGGGCGTGCGCGGCGCGGTCGGCGGGCGCCAGGTCGCGCTCGGCAATGGGGCGATATTGGCGGAGGCAGGCGTGGCATTGGGCAATGGTGCGAACACCGCCGATATGCTCGGAGCCGAAGGCAAGACGGCAATGTTCGTTGCCGTTGATGGCGAACTCGCCGGGATCATCGCGGTTGCCGATCCGATCAAGGAAACTGCCAAACCCGCAATCGAAGCCCTGCGCCGCGCCGGGCTGACCATCATCATGGCGACCGGCGACAATGCGCGAACGGCAAGGGCTGTCGCGGAGCAAGCCGGGATCCACGAGGTGCGCGCCGGTGCCCTGCCGGAGGACAAGAAGCGGCTGGTCGAGGATCTGCGCGCTGCGGGCCGCAAGGTCGCGATGGCGGGGGATGGCGTCAATGATGCCCCGGCGCTCGCCGCCGCCGATGTTGGCCTTGC
>JAHQVI010000121.1 GCA_019634405.1 Hyphomicrobiales bacterium | reverse complement strand
CGTCAAGAATGCGCTTGTTCGCCTGATGCGGGATGAACCAGTCAATTTGATCCGAGGTCAGGTCGTAGCGGCGAAGCGCTTCTTCGATAACTTCGGCAATCGCACCCACGGCAAAGCGGAAAACTTCCTTGCCTTGCATGCGAAGATGGCCAACCTGCTTCGATGAGGACGGCCCACCATCCACATAGAGCATCTGCTTGTGGCGGCCGTCGGATCGCAGGACCGACCCGAGAATGCCTCGATCGCCAGCGTTTTCCAGCGTTTGGCCCTCAAGTACAACTGCGCCAGCGCCATCGCCGAACAACACGCATGTCGTTCTGTCATTCCAATCCAGAATGCGCGAGAAGGTTTCCGCGCCGATAACGAGCACGCGGCGGCACTGGCCGGAGCGGATAAAGCTGTCGGCCGTCGCCATTGCGTAGACGAAGCCGGAGCAGACGGCTTGAATATCGAAGGCGGCCCCGTGGGTCATGCCCAGGCCGGCTTGCACGGACACGGCCGAAGCCGGAAAGGTTTGGTCCGGTGTAGAAGTCGCCAGCACGATGAGGTCGATGTCGGCCGCGTCGAGACCGCCGTTTTCCAGCGCCCGGCGCGCGGCTGTGAGGGCAAGATCGGACGTTAGTTCGCCCTCGGCCGCTATGTGCCGCTGATGAATGCCCGTACGTTCGACAATCCATTCGTCACTCGTATCCACCATGCGCAAAAGATCGGCATTGGTAAGGATTGTCTCGGGTAGGTATGACCCGCATCCACGTATGACTGACCGAATTAAACTCACGTGACAACATCCGTATCTTTGAGTTGCGGAGCCTGTTGCAAAGCTGCCTGAAAGTGCTCAATATCCTTGGCGATTGTGCTAACAAGGTCGCTCTTGGCCATGTCGTATCCGAGATCAATGGCGCTTGCAAAGCCAATCGCATCAGCTCCGCCGTGGCTCTTGATAACTATTCCCTGAAGGCCAAGGAATATGCCGCCATTTGCGTGGCGAGGATCCATCTTGTCCTTTAGCGCGCGAAATGCGCCCTGCGCAAAAAACGCTCCGATCTTCGCAAGTAGCGAGCGTGTCATGGCGGCTCGTAGATAAACGGCAATCTGCTTGGCTGTGCCTTCTGCAGCCTTAAGCGCGATATTGCCCGTGAAACCCTCCGTTACCACCACGTCGACGATGCCCTTGCCAAGATCATCTCCTTCAACGAATCCATGATAATGTATTGGCAAATCAGGCTTTTTTAAAGCTTCTCCAGCAAGTTTTATGTCGTCAAGGCCTTTAACCTCTTCAACGCCGATATTGAGTAATCCAACCGATGGGCGCTCAACATGGAACAAGGCGCGTGCCAGGGCCGCGCCCATACCAGCATTTTTGACCAGCCGTTTGGCGTCGGCGCCGACATTGGCACCTATGTCGATCACAATCGATTCGCTCGCGATTGTCGGCCAGATCCCGGCGATGGCGGGGCGTTCAATATTCGCAATGGTCTGCAGACAGAACATAGACATCGCCATGAGCGCGCCGGTGTTCCCGGCGGAAACGACCGCATCCGCTTCGCCGTTTTTTGCGGCTTCAAGGGCCATCCACATGCTGGATTTGCGGCGGCCCTGCCGAAGCGCCTGGCTCGGTTTGGCGTCCATTGCAATAGCGGCTTCGCTGTGAATCACCCGCGAGTGGCGAGCCAGCACAGAATGGTTCTCGAGCAGGGGCTCAATGACCTTCCTGTCACCAAATATCAGAAACTCCGTATCCGGATGGCGCACAAGTGAAAGCGCAGCCGCAGGAATGACCACAGACGGGCCGTGATCGCCGCCCATAGCGTCGAGTGCTATTTTGATCCGTGCGTTCATTTTCAATAGTCCAGATTGCCCAGTGGCGCGTAAAACGCGACACTCGCCGAAGAGCTTTGTGAACGCGCGTGACCATACTTCATGTCACAAGTATTACAAGGAAATTTAAGGCGTGCAGCTGATCTTCCATGCATTGCGCATGGTTAACGCCTTTTGCTGAAAACTAGTTCTGGGATTTCAGCTTTTTGAGTTCGGCAAAAGGGCTCAACGCACGGCCATCAGGACCGCTGAGCGGATCTTTCCAGTCGAATTTTGCATTGTTCCTGCGGGGATAGGGCTCCATCGATGTGGAAAGAATTTCGATCGCAAAGCCCGCCAGATCCGCACGGCCCGCGATGATCGGCACGGGAGGATCTTTAAGTCCGGCGTCGTCGGTGACTTCCGCGTCTTCAAACGAGCGCTCTTCTTCCTGTATCTTGGCTTCCGGCCAAAGCTCGGCGTCGATGGGTTCGTCGACGATTTCCGGAACGGGTTCCAGCGTAATCACGCAGGCCTGCGAAAATTCCGCATGGAATTTTCCGGTCAGCCGCATCCGCCCCTGACTGAGCGGCTCTATGCGATAGTTCAATATAAGTGATTTAAGAGAAACCAGCCCGAGAAATACCTCAACAGCCCTGCGCTCGTCGCTGTTCAGCTCGAAAACGTCAGAAATCGGCTCCGTGATGCTGCCGGTCTCTATCAGATGCGCCGGCAATTCGGGGGGGCGAACGGTCCCTCTGCTAATTGCCATGCCTTTCACCGCCAATCTCAGGAAAACGGATGTTCCCCTGCAGAAGCATATTTAAAGGCATTTCCTGGATATTCTTGATGGATTGGACGATATAGGTGCACAATTCATTAGCAACAACCGGCTGCTCCTCGCCGGAACCCTCGGCGGATTGGAAGCTCTTCCAGATTTCTTCGGCAAGACCATTCATGTCGTTGCGTTGCATCATCGTGGAATATGCAAGCAGCTGGCCATAGAAAAGCTGCGCGATCTTCCTGACTTCCTTGGGAACGTTCCGGTCGGAAACGCCAAGATCGCGCACCATCGTATCCATTTCCCGAATGAACGCTTCGACAATTTCCTGGGCAAGGAGTTGCCCCTCGCGCCCGCCGATCTTCAGAATCTGTAATACTATGAACATATGGATGACGAGCATATCGAAGCGCCCGGACAGAGTATCCGGCACCGAGCAATGAAGATAGAAGCTCGGATTACGTGACTGCGCCACAATTGCATCATATATCTTTTCCGCAGCTTCCTTTCTAGCAGCACGGCCCGCAAACCAACGAAACATTGGTGTTGAATGACCTTGTGCCTGGAATCTGTTACGCGTCATGTTTGTCACAGCAGTCACCACCACGCAGATTGATATTTACGCCTCAGGATCATAACCTTCAACCGCCTAACTTTAGGCACTTCTGAATTGCAAGGTACAGCCCTATGTCCAATCAACAAGCCTTATATCGTAGAATTGGTGCGTTCATGAGGCCAATTGCTATCCCCGAACGAAAAAAGTTTATGCGCCCAGTCCGCGACTCTTTTGCAGCGGTTTGCATTCTGGTCAGTCTTTCCGGTTGCGCGTCTGACATCACCCGTCACGGACATGTCTTTGCAGAGGAAGATCTAGCGCAGGTCAAAAACGGCATGAGCCAGGACCAAGTCGTACTTGCACTTGGTACACCCGATACGAAATCCACGGCAAGTCAGTCGGCATTCTACTACATTTCTACGACCTCAGAAAGGTCAGCGGCTTTCTTGAATCCTACAATAGTCGACAGGAAAGTTGTAGCAATCTATTTCGATCAAGACAATCTCGTAAAACAGGTGGCGAATTACGGGATCGAAGATGGAACGGTCATTGATTTCGTGACGCGCAAGACACCGTCGCGCGGGTCGGAAGACAGTTTGCTTCAAGAGCTGTTCCGCAATATTGGCAATCCACAAGGCGGCGGCGGTGGCGGTGGCGCTGGTCCAAACACGGGCGGCCGGCCATATTAATGCAATGGGTTGGACAGCGTTGGCGTCAATCGCCTGGCTGTCCGACCGCTGTAATAATCACTAGTCCTTGGTCAGCAGCGGCGCCAGGGCGATTCCGGAAAGAAGAAGCGAAAACAACGCGCTGTATCCCGCCAGCGAGAGACCGAAAATTCGCAAGGCCGCCTCGTCGCAACGCACCACCTGCGTCTGGTTCAGGCTCTGCAGCAGATCCGTCGGGCTTGTGGCCAGCGGGGACGCGGCGCCGGAACAGGCTTCCGGCCCTGACCACCACGCCCATTCAACCCCTGAATGATAGATGCCAAGACCGGCATTGATGACGAACCCGATCGCAAGGATCGCCAGTATCGCTTTTGCTATGACCGGGCGTCCCGAGGCAAAAGCATAAGCAGTAATACCTAGTGGTATCGCGGCATAATAGGCGATCCGCTGATCAAGGCATAAAGGGCAGGGCGGAATGCCGCCAATATGCTCGATCCCGAGCGCGCCCGCCAATGTCAGTATGCTGACGCCGGCAATGATCAGTCCCGCATTCGCCAAACTGATGCCGAAAGCGTTCCGCTCCTGGGCAACGACTCTATATCCCATAACGCACCAGCACAAACCCTGTGACGGCGACCGCTGCAACTCCTGCAGTCAGAATTTCCAACCGTCTTTCGATGAAACCGCGAATTGGATCGCCGAAATAATATAGCAACGCCGCCAGCAGGAAGAAACGCCCGCCGCGGCCCATGAAGGATAGCAGCACAAACAGGCCAAAATCGTAGGCTAGCAATCCGCTTGTGATCGTGAAAACCTTGTAAGGAATGGGTGTGAAGCCAGCCAGCAATATGATGAGTATGCCCCACTCTTCGTACTGAGCCTTGAAGGTCTCCATCTTATTCTCAAGATGGTAGACATCGACGACCCACTGGCCGACCGTGTCATAGAGAAATGCGCCGATCGCATAGCCGAGCATACCCCCCAGAACCGAGGCGATGGTGCAAATCGCGGCTATCTCGAAAGCTTTCCGCCGTTCTGCGAGCGCCATCGGAATAAGGAGAACGTCCGGCGGGATCGGGAAAAACGAACTTTCCGCAAACGATATCGCCGCGAGCGCCTTTTTGGCGTTCCGGTGAGCGGCGAATGACATGGTCCAATTATAGAGTTGTCTGAGCATGGTTGTTTGTTATTCAGGGACCGCCCAATTGTCTATCGAATAAGTGGGGCGACGCGCGATGAGGCTTAATGTGCGTCACTCGGGATGGTGTTTCTCGCCGCCGGGCAGATTTACGACATTTTTGCGATGCGCCGTTATTATGACGAAAAGATGGTTCCGAGCTTTCGGACGCATGGCTCTCCAATGCTGGAATGTTCGCCTTAGCGAAAGGTTTAGATGCGAATGGGATATTCACGCACGCCACAAAATTTTTTCCGCTCCCTTGCGGTCGGGGCGCCGATGCCGTTGCGCGAGCGTCAGGTCAGCCTGGAGCGCATGATCCATTTCATACCGCCCCATATAGAGAAAATCCGACTGCGCGCGCCTGAGATCGCCGCGAATGTCGATGTGGTGCTGGGCAATCTCGAAGACGCCGTTCCGGCCAATGCGAAGGTGGCCGCACGCGCCGGCTTCATCGAGCTGGCGCAAAATCATGCCTCGTCTGCGGCAGGGCTATGGACGCGCATCAATTGTCTGAACAGCCCCTGGGCCCTGGACGATCTGATGGAGATTGTGCCGGCGGTTGGCGACAAGCTCGACGTCATCATGCTGCCCAAGGTCGATGGGCCATGGGACATTCATTATCTCGACCAGCTTTTGGCCCAGCTGGAGGCAAAATCCGGAACCCGCCGGCCGATCATGATCCACGCCATTCTGGAAACGGCCGAGGGCGTTAACAATATTAATGAAATTGCAGCCGCCAGCCCGCGTATGCATGGCATGAGTCTTGGCCCGGCGGATCTTGCCGCTTCGCGCCGCATGAAAACCACGCGTGTTGGCGGGGGGCATCCCGGATATGGCGTTCTGGCGGATCCCGACGGCGAAAAGTCTCGAACCTATGCTCAGCAGGATCTTTGGCATTATACGATTGGGCGAATGGTTGATGCATGTGCGGCTCATGGTCTGGATGCATTTTATGGACCATTTGGTGATTTTTCGGACCCTGAGGCGTGTGAAACACAGTTTCGCAATGCCTATCTACAGGGTTGTGTTGGCGCATGGACCTTGCATCCGAGCCAGGTTGACATCGCAAAACGCGTGTTCAGTCCTGAGCCGGATGAGGTAAAGCTGGCGAAACGTATTGTCGAGGCAATGCCTGACGGTACCGGAGCGGTGATGATCGATGGTAAAATGCAGGATGATGCGACCTGGAAACAGGCGAAAGTCATTCTTGATCGTGCGGAGCTGGTTGCTCATAAAGAGCCTGACATGGCGGCGCAATACGGATTATAGAATTGCCTGAAACGTCCAAATATAGTGGCGGCCGCGAAACCGTTTAATATTATCGGGTATTTATTAGCAGGTATGATGTCTTCTAGAGTGGCGAAATATCAATTAGGACAGGTCGTCCGTCACCGCTTCTATCCATTTCGCGGTGTCGTTTTCGACGTCGATCCCGAATTCGCCAATACGGATGAATGGTGGGAATCCATACCCGCAGAAATCCGCCCGCGTAAGGACCAGCCATTTTATCATCTGCTCGCGGAGAACGAGGAGACGGAATATATCGCCTATGTGTCCGAGCAAAATCTTTTGCCCGACGATACCGGCGAACCCTTGCGTCACTCACAGATATCGGAGTTATTCGACGATCTGGAAGACGGGGTCTATCGCAGCCGGTTTGTGCAGGAGCATTGATTGATCCAATGCGCGGGTCGTCAGACCTTGCAGCGGACTTCAAGAAACAGCTTCAACCCGTCGGGATCGAGCTGATCGGTCACGAGCGCGTCGCCGATTTCCCGTACCAGAATGAACGGCACTTTGCCGCCTTTCGCCTTCTTGTCCTGTGCCATCAGGCCGATCAATTCGTCCGCATTCGGTAGATTTCCGCCCGTTCGTTCCGCCAGAGCGGCGACGCGGACCGGCAATCCCGCTGCCTGCAAATGCTCTGTGATTCGCCTCGAACGTCCGTTGGGACACAGGCCGATCTCTTCGGACATCTCGAAGGCAAGCACCATTCCGATGCTGACAGCCTCGCCATGCAGCAGCTTTGCCGAATATCCCGCCCAGGCTTCAAGCGCGTGGCCGAACGTATGGCCGAGATTGAGCAGCGCACGGCGGCCATGTTCTTTCTCGTCCTCAGCGACGATTTCCGCTTTCGCCTGACAGCAGCGGGCGATGGCCTCGATCTGTTTTGCATGATCGCCCGCCAGTAAGCCCGGTCCGTTCTCCTCAAGCCATTCGTAAAAAGGCGCATTGCCGAGAAGTCCGTATTTCACGACTTCCCCATAGCCCGCGCGCAATTCATTTTGCGCCAGCGAGGTAAGAACGTCCGTGTCGATCAGGACGAAAGACGGCTGGTAAAAACTGCCGATCAGGTTCTTGCCATGGCGCGTGTTGATGCCGGTTTTTCCGCCGATGGACGAATCGACCTGTGCGAGCAGCGTGGTCGGGATCTGCACCAGCCTGACCCCGCGCTTGACGACGCTGGCGGCAAACCCGGCAAGATCGCCGATCACCCCGCCGCCCAACGCAATGACGACATCGCCGCGTTCCAGCTTCATGTCGAGCAGCGCATTGCAAAGTTCTGTCAGCCGCTCGAAACTCTTGGTCGCTTCGCCGGGCGGCAGGATGACGGCGTCGGACGCAAGACCGGCGGCGTTCAGGCTTGCGCGCACCCTGTCGAGGTAAATCCGCCCAACCGTTTCGTCCGTCACTATTGCGACGCGCGAGGGGGCGAATGCGCTGACACGCGTGCCGATCTCTTCGAGATTGCCCGTACCGACAAGGATGTCATAGCTGCGTTCGGCAAGCTCGACATGCACGATCTGAGCTGCTTCGTGGGTCGTTAACGTCATGGCCACCTTTGAACGATCTGATTGAGATGTGCGCCCGCAAGACGCCGTATCTTTACTGGCATTTCTCGCAACGCGATACAGCCTGGATGATCTCGTGAACGATCTCCTCATGCGGCGCGTCGCGGCTCATGACGGTTACGTCAGCCATGGCGTAGACAGGATAGCGTTGCTCGATCAATCTGGCCATTATGGCTTCAGGATTTTCCTGACGGAGCAATGGGCGCGTATCACGGCGCATGACCCGACTCATGAGCAGGTTGAGATCGGCCTTGAGCCACACCGATATCCCGGTCTGTGCAATCAGCTCGCGCGTTTCGGCGTTCATGAATGCGCCGCCCCCTGTGGCCAGCACTTTGCCCCGCTCGCTGAGCAGACGCGATATCACCCTGTGCTCGCCATCGCGAAAATAATCTTCACCATCTTCTTCGAAAATTTCATTGATAGTCTTACCTGCAGCTCGTTCAATTTCGGTATCGGCGTCAGCAAAGGGAATGCCCAGATGACTTGCGAGCCTTTTGCCGATGGATGACTTCCCCGCCCCCATAAGTCCGATCAAAACAAGCGATCGCGTTTCGAGGCATGATTTCATATTCTCATTGAAGCGCGACACGATATCCCCGCTTGTTTGGTCCTGCGACAAGCAGACTGAATTTTTATTGTCCAACTTTTCCGACGGGAGTAAGGGGTATGTCAATATGCGTTGCAACCGGGGGCGTAAATAGCCGCGATAACAAGATAATAATAAAATGTCATAATACTGCCCACATCCAGAACGAGTGTAACGGGGGATGCAATAAGTCAATGCCAAGTCTGATACGTTTTCTTACGGTTTGTGGTCTGATCGTTGGAGTATTTTACGGGAGTATGTATGTCCTGGCGAAATATTTCCAGCCTGAACCTAAAGAGATTTCTAAGTCTGTGCGTAATCTGACCATTCGTTAGATGGATTCGCAGCTGTTTTGGCAGTTTCAATGTTGCATTCTTGGTAGGGGGAGCGCTCCGAAAAATTTGGCGCAGCCGTTGGTGATTCACCGACATAGATGGGCTTGCGCAAAATTCGTGTGATCGGAGGGCAGCATTGAAAGTGACGAATATGGAAGGTTCCCAGGAGCGAAATCCAACTGCGTTGAGACCTGCGCTTGTCGAGCGTTTTTTAGAAATGCTGAGCGCCGAGCGGGGGGCGTCCGCCAATACGCTCGACGCCTATTCACGTGATCTTGCGCATTTCGGCAATTTCATAGGTGGACGACAACGACGGCTTGATGAGGCGACGACCGTGGATGTGACCGATTTCATATCCCAGATGGTCGCGGAAGGGCTCGCGGCGTCGTCCCGCGCCCGCCGACTCTCCGCACTCAAGCAATTCTATCGTTTCCTGATAGCGGAAGGCATCCGGTCGGACGATCCTGCAAGTCTGGTAGGGGGTCCCAAGCGTGAAGCGGCACTCCCGAAAACCCTGTCCGTCGACGAGGTGGACCGGCTGTTGGAGACCGCAAAGCGTAAGGTCAATGTCGGGCGGGAAAGCCAGCGTTCCAAGGCTTTGCGGCTGCATTGCCTGCTGGAAATCCTTTATGCGACCGGTATGAGGGTGTCCGAACTGGTCGCATTGAAACGCTCCGCTCTTGTCGGCGACGAGCGCATCCTTACGATTAAGGGCAAGGGCGGGCGTCAGCGCATGGTTCCGCTCAACAATGCGGCGCAGGCGGCATTGGCGAGTTACATCCAAGACCGCGATCTGGCTGCTGCAAAAGATGGCGACAGAGGGGCAAATTCGCCATGGCTGTTCCCGAGCTGGAGCCAGCAGGGACATTTGACCCGGCAAAGGCTTGCGCAGGAGTTGAAAGCGTTGGCCAAGGACGCCGCCATCGAAACGAATCGCGTGTCGCCGCATGTGCTGCGTCATGCTTTCGCCAGCCACCTGATCGAACGTGGCGCGGATGTCCGCTCAGTGCAGAAGTTGCTGGGGCATGCCGATATTGCAACAACCCAAGTTTATACGCATTTGCGGGAAAGTCATCTGCGCAAGGTGGTGCAGGATCATCATCCGCTCGGTGAACGGCAGCGCGTGGATAGTTGATAGGAACATCACACTCGTTTCGTTTTAAGACAATCAAATGAATATCCCGGCCATCTGCTTGCCAGTTAGCGTTGCAGCAGTATTTGCAATGCTATAATCATGCCTAGAGGTCCATCTTTGCCGGGTATTTTGAATGACACGCACCTATCTCGATTTTGAAAAACCGATCGCCGAGCTGGAAAGCAAGATCGAGGATCTCAAATCGCTTGGGGATGGGGAAAGCTCCGTTTCGATCGAGGATGAGGTTAAGCAGCTTGAGCTGAAGGCCAAATCTGCGCTCGAGCAGATCTACTCCGGACTTTCGCCCTGGCAGAAAACGCAGGTTGCGCGTCATCCTGAGCGTCCGCATTGCAAGGATTATATCGATGCGCTGATCGAGGACTTCGTCCCGCTGGCCGGCGACCGGTATTATTCTGAAGACCGCGCCATCATGGGCGGTGTCGGGCGTTTTCGCGGACGGTCAGTCGTCGTAATCGGCAATGAAAAGGGCGACGACACCGAATCGCGCCTCGACCGGAATTTCGGAATGGCGCGGCCGGAAGGTTACCGCAAAGCGGTCCGCCTCATGAAAATGGCCGACAAGTTCGGCATGCCGGTCATCACCTTGGTTGACACGGCGGGTGCTTATCCTGGCATCGGAGCGGAGGAGCGCGGGCAGGCCGAAGCGATCGCCCGCTCGATCGATTGCTGTCTCGAAGTCTCGGTGCCGCTCGTCTCCGTTGTCATTGGCGAGGGAGGGTCCGGCGGAGCCGTGGCGATCGCGACGGCGAATCGCGTGCTGATGCTGGAACATTCGATTTATACGGTGGCTTCGCCTGAAGCTGCGGCCTCGATCCTTTGGCGCGATTCGAGCCGCGCACAGGATGCAGCGACAAATATGAAGATCACCGCGCAGGATCTTTTTCAATTCGGTATCATCGATGTGATCGTCACCGAACCGCTCGGCGGGGCGCATCGCGACAAGTCGGCCATAATGCAGATTATGGGTAATATGGTCGAGCGTGCTCTAAGGGAATTCGACGGGCTGCCCGGTGAGGACATCAAGCAGGCGCGTCACGAAAAATTCCTGGAAATTGGGCGATCACTCTAATGTGACATTCAGACATTAGATCTATCTTTATTAACAACGAGAATCGGTAAATATGCCAAAATGATGCCGTTTTTCACGGGGTCAATGTCAAAATCGCGTTTCAGTCTATTCGAGTATAAGAGTTTTAACGTGCATGCTCCGGCTGACGCGAACGAACCGATCGAAGGACATGGGTTTATATGTCTGCTATCATGACGATCAAACGGATTTGTACTGCTGTTGCGGCGCTTTCATTGGCAGGATGTTTGCCCGGAACCGGTGTCGATATCAATGCCGCGCTGAAACCTCTGCCCGCGCAGGCACAGGTTCAGCTTGCCAAAAAGGGCATGACACAGGAAACTCCGATCTTCGTGCGGATTTTCAAGGAAGAATCTCAGCTTGAAATCTGGAAGCAGAAGGATGACGGCCGTTTCCATCATTTCAAGACTTATCCGATCTGCAATTGGTCGGGTGGGCTGGGACCGAAGCTGAAAGAAGGCGACAAGCAGTCTCCTGAAGGCTTCTACACTGTGAATGCCGGGCAGATGAACCCGAACAGCCAGTTTCATCTGGCGTTCAATCTTGGCTATCCGAATACCTATGACCGCGTGAATGGCCGCACAGGCGCAGCGCTGATGGTTCACGGCGATTGCCGGTCGGCTGGCTGCTATGCGATGACTGATGCGCTGATTGAAGAGATCTACGCGCTTGCGCGCGAGGCGTTCAACGGCGGCCAGCGCGCGTTTCATGTACATGCCTTCCCTTTCCGCATGACGAAAGAGAACATGAAACGTCATCGCAAGAATCGCTGGTACAGCTTCTGGAAGACGATGAAGCCCGGCTATGACGATTTCGAACTGTCGCGGACCTTGCCCAAGGTTTATGTCTGCTCGAAGCAATATCTCGTCAATGCCGAATTCGTGGACGGCGCTTCGCCGGCTCCTGCGGAGACCTGTCCGGCGTTTCGCCGTGTGCCTGTGACACCCTATGATAACCAGCCGATCCTTGCCCAGTCTTCGGCGTCGGAAGCGGCGTCCGCATCGGTAAAAAGCCGCGTCGCGTCCTATAACGCCGATGCCAAGCAATCGACCGACTCCAGCAAACTGCATAATGTCGATCAGTCCGGCAAGTCGGATCAGATCCCGGCGAAAGCGACCGCTCAGTAAGGCACAGCGCGGTCTGCCTTTCGTGACCCGGATTCACGGCCGCGTTGACCGCGCGCGCTCAAGCACGACAACATCGCTGCCCATATATTTTGCCTGGCAGGCATTGACGTAGCCAACATCCTTGGCCAGACGCAGCGATGCGTCGTGTTCAGGCGAAATCATGCATACGGTTCGGATGGCAGACAGATTTTCATCCGCCCAGGCAAGGATTGCCGTGACCGCTTCCCGCGCAAGGCCCCTTCCATGCGACGCCGTAGCCATGACCCATCCGGCTTCCGGAGCGCCGCGGAAGTCCGGCTCAATGTCGCGGCGATAGTCAGCCAGTCCCGCCTCTCCCAGAAATGCGCCGCTGGCCCGGTCTGTTACAGCCCAATAGCCATAACCAAGCAGATCCCAATGACCAGCATATCGTAACAACCGAAACCACGTCTCGGTTTCGGTCGAGGGTTTTCCGCTTATATGGCGAACCACCTCCGGATCGGCCCACATCGCCGCCATATCGGGAAAGTCGTCAAGCTTATGTGGCCGAAGGATCGTGCGCTCGGTGGTCAGGATCGGAGCTGCGGACATCGGGATAGCGCCTTCCCCGGGTTGGACTATTCGCGAATGTCAATTGGCGGCGTGTGCCCCGCTCGACATTGCGCCACAGCGGGGACCAAACAGCGCTCAAGCCACCAAGGCGCCATGGCAATGCTTGTATTTCTTGCCCGATCCGCACGGGCACTGAGCGTTGCGCGGTACCTTGCCCCATGTGGCGGGATCGTTTGGATTGATCTCGGCCGTCTTGTTCCGGCTGCGGAGCGGCGTTACCCGACCCGCGCCGGCATTGGCGCTTTGCTCGGCAAGTTCGTCGATCCCGCTATCCGGGTCCAGATGCGAAGCGTGCATTTCGGGGAGTTCTTCGGGCTCCAGATCAAGGGGCTGGTTTGGCGAGAGCTGAACTTTCATGAGCTGCTCGGTGACCGCCATGCGCAGGCGCCCCAGAAGCTGCTCGAACATGATGAAGCTTTCGCGCTTATACTCGTTCAGCGGGTCGCGCTGGCCGTAGCCGCGAAGACTGACAGCCTGTCTCAGCAATTCAAGCGTCACCAGATGTTCGCGCCACAGATGATCGAGCGTCTGCAAAACGACCGACTTTTCAGCATGGCGCATCAGCTCCGGTCCGATTTCGGACGCTTTGCGCGCAGCCGCAGTGTCGACTTTCTGCGTCAGCCGTTCAAGAATCTCCTGATCGGCGATGCCTTCCTCTTTTGCCCAGTCGACAATCGGGAGGTCGAGATCGAAGATGCCCTTGACGGCTTCCTGAAGCTCCTGCGTTTCCCATTGTTCCGCATAAGCATTTGGCGGCATGTGCTTGGTTATGAGCTGCTCGATCGTGTCATGGCGCATCTCGCGGACTGTCTCGCTGAGATCGTCCTCATGCATCAACTCGATGCGCTGCTCGAAGATCACCTTGCGCTGATCGTTCATCACATCGTCGAATTTGAGCACCTGCTTGCGCGACTCGAAGTTCCGGGCCTCGACCTTTTGCTGGGCCTTTTCCAATGCGCGATTGATCCAGGGGTGGATGATCGCTTCGCCTTCTTCAAGACCCAGACGGCGCAGCATGGTGTCCATACGCTCCGACCCGAAAATCCGCATCAGGTCGTCTTCGAGCGAGAGAAAGAACTTGCTTGCGCCCGGATCGCCCTGACGGCCCGAACGGCCGCGAAGCTGGTTGTCGATCCGGCGGGATTCATGCCGTTCGGTGGCCACGACATAAAGGCCGCCAGCTTTCAGCGCCTTGTCCTTCTTGTCGGCAATGTCAGCCTTGAATTCGCCCGCTTTCTTCTGGATTTGCTCGTCGCTCGGCTGCTTGCCTTTTTCCTCCACTTCGGCAAGCCACATCTTCAGGCGCATTTCGTAATTGCCGCCTAGCTGTATGTCGGTGCCGCGGCCGGCCATGTTTGTTGCGATCGTCACAGCGCCG
>JAHQVI010000120.1 GCA_019634405.1 Hyphomicrobiales bacterium | reverse complement strand
TGAGGAAATGGCCGTGGAATTGCTGACGATTCACACAGACAATCATGAGCCTTCCTACGAACTTCCCACGATTCCCGCATGCGCCAAAGCATCCTTGAAACGGTTGTGCGGCTTCTATGGCGGTTCGGAGCGCGAATTGCTTGCAAGGCTCATCACGGATCTTGAGCGCGATACGCTCGCCATGCTGCCAATGGGCGAGCGCAAAGACTATTTCAGCGCCGCGCATTAGTGCACCGAACCCAAAAATGAGAAGGAACCGGCTTGCGGATAAATCCGATTTTTAAACAATGAGATAGAGCGCCGCAGTGATGAACGGTTAAAGATCTGGCGCTCTCATGGGCGTCGGCGCGCGACTCGTGTAAATTGGCAAGCTGATATGAGCAAGCTTCGCGAGAGTGATCTATACCAGCCGGTTAAAGCCTTCCTTGAATATCAGGGCTATGAAGTCAAAGCGGAAATCGGCGCTGCCGATATTGTCGCGAGCAATGGCGAAGATGATCCGTTAATCATCGAGCTGAAAACCGGTTTTTCGCTCACGCTGTTTCATCAGGCGGTCGCTCGTCAGGCTGTTACCGATGCGGTTTATATTGCGGTGCCGCACGTTTCGGGCCGCCGTTTCATTCAATCGCTCGAAAGCAACAAGACCCTCTGCCGGCGTCTCGGCCTTGGTCTGATATCCGTTCGCATCGAAGACGCCCTGGTCACCGTTCATCTTGATCCGGGACCGTACCGCCCAAGGCAATCGAAGCCGAGAAAGGCGCGGCTGCTCAGGGAATTCGCACGCCGTGTCGGAGACCCCAATACTGGCGGGACGACAAGGCGAGGCCTGGTCACCGCTTACAAGCAGGATGCGCTGCGTTGCCTGAGCCTTCTCAACGTCAAGGGCGCGACCAAGGCCTCGGAAGTGGCGCGGCAATCGGGCGTACCGACAGCACGGCGTATCATGGCTGACGATCATTATGGTTGGTTCGACCGCGTCCAGACTGGCATTTACGATCTGTCGCCGAAAGGGCGGGACGCTGTGGCGCAATTTGACGATCTCATCTGCACTTTGAGCGCTGCCGCCGTAACAGATGACTGAATGCAGCCACTTGCCGGATTTGTTTGGTCAGCTTGTACATGGCATGGCTTGACAAACCCCGGCCTCGGTCAGATTTTTCCGGCGCTCGCCTGATATATGCTGTGCCGCCTGGCAGCAACCCGGGGGTGGCGCTGGCCGGCCCATCACGGCTCCTTGATCGGGCCAGACTAACAATCGCCGCGCCAATCCCTACATACGCAGTCTGTTTTTGCAATATGAGAGACAGTCCATGCGTTTCCGTAATTTCAGACTTGTAGAAGGAAACGCCGATCTCAATCGGGATCGCGCCGTTTCTTCCCCACCTGACCCGCAGACAGATGCGCTGCTGTTCGACGCCTATTCGAGAGCCGTCGTGGATGTTGTCGATACTGTCGGCCCCGCAGTGGTGCGCGTTGCGGCAATGCCTGACCGTTCGCGCCAGCGTCCCGGCGGGATCGGCTCAGGCGTCATCATCTCCCCTGACGGGCTGATCCTCACCAACAGCCATGTCGTGCAAGGCGCAAAGTCGGCCCGCATCGCCTTGTCCGATGGCCGCGTGATCGATTCCCGCCTTGTCGGCGAAGACACGCACTCCGATCTGGCGCTTTTGCGCGCCGTTGACGTGATCGCCCTGCCCTTCGCCAGTCTGGGGGACTCGAAAGCCTTGAAACGCGGCCAGCTTGTGGTTGCGATCGGTAATCCGCTTGGCTTTGAATCGACCGTGACGGCCGGCGTCGTCTCTGCCCTTGGCCGGTCATTGCGCGCCAGCACCGGACGGTTGATCGACGATGTCGTCCAGACCGACGCCGCGCTCAATCCGGGCAACTCCGGCGGACCGCTGGTGTCCTCGCGCGGAGAGGTGATCGGGATTAACACGGCCATGATCGCCGGGGCGCAAGGCATCTGTTTCGCCGTCGCAAGCAATACGGCAAGCCATGTGGTCAGTGAGATCATTCGCCATGGCCGCGTGCGCCGCGCCTATATCGGCGTCGGAGCATCGACGATACCGCTGCACAGGCGCGTTATCCTGGCTCATGGGCTCAGCCAGTCTCAGGGCGTTGCTGTCTCGGATGTTTCGCAAGGCAGCCCGGCTGAGCTGGCGGGGCTGAAAGTCGGTGACATCATCATTAACCTTGAAAGCGAGATCGTCGGCGGAGCGGATGATTTCATCCGCCTCATGAGTGGCGACCGCATCGGCGCGTCAACATCAATAACCGTGCTGTCGGGCACGGAGATGCGAACGCTGACGGTCATGCCGATCGAGCGGCCGGAATAGCGCAGGTGAGATTTCCGGCACCCGCTTTTCGGTCCAATGCTCTTTTGCCTGAGCATCGGATTTATCCGAAAACCGACGTCCACTTTTCGGTCCGATGCTGTAACTCCGCTTGACGTTTCAGGCGGCTTCGCGCATCAGCGTGTTCTGATCAATGAGATAGCGGTCGAATAGCGGCAAGCTCGCCCCGCCGAGCGCGCGGGCCACTGATCCGAGTGTGCCTTCCAGAAGCTGCGGCGCATTCAGCCCCTGAAGATCCAGCTCCTCAATGGCTTTTGCTGTCTTCCGTAGCATCTTTGCGCGGATATGGCGTGGAAAGCCGCCATCGATCACGGCCGCCTCGAAATCGATCACCGACATCGCCGCAACAATTGCATGAGCCAGCCCGCCTGCGGCCTGTTCAATCCAGCTTTCAGCCTCGTCTTCCACCCCGGCCCAGTCGTTGTCGATCTGCCAGAGCGGCGAAGCGTCAACGCCCTTGGCGATCAGTTCCCTTTCCAGAATGACCAGCGATGTCTGATCGATGAGCTGCATGCTTTTGCCGTCCGGGCCCGGCACAGGCATGGAGCCGAAAGCTCCTGCATTCCCCATCCGCCCGGGGTAAAGGCTGCCGTTCAGCACAACGCCCCCACCTGCGAAAGTGCCTATATAGAAATAGATGAAATCCTGCAGATCGACGTGTTTGCCAAATGCCAGCTCCGCCCCGCAGGCGGCGGTGGCGTCATTTTGCAGATAGACCGGCCAGTCGCAGAGTTGGGCGATCTTGCCGCGAATGTCGCAATCGCGCCAGACGGCCATGGCGTTGGCGGTTGCGCCGGCCTCATCGGCCCAGTTCCAGAGCTCAAAGGGAATGGCGATCCCAAGCCCGGAAATGCGGCCGCTATTGTCCCCAAGCTGGTTTCTTGCCTCTCCGATCCAATGCGCGGCGAATTCAAGCACGACGTCCGGCATCGGAAATGCGTGGATCTGATATGTGTGCAAAACGATGCGACCGAGAAAATCGGTCAACAATATTTCACAGCTCCTGCGGCCAATCTTCAGACCAAGGAAGAACGAGCCTTCGGCATTCAGGGACATCGGGATCGATGGCTGTCCGACCCTGCCGCGCACCGGCTTGCCGCGGATCAGCAGCTTGTCGTTCTCCAGTTCTCGCATGATCACAGAGATCGTTTGCGCCGAAAGTCCCGTCGCTCGGGCGATTTCCGATTTCGACAGGCTCCCATGCCGCCGGACAAGCGATAGCACCAGTCTTTCGTTGAAAGCTCTCATCCCGCTTTGATTAGAGCCTCTATACGGGGCTTGCAGCTGCTGATCGGGCTTGGCGTCCATCCACTTGCTCGCGCCAGCGAGTTCCCTGACTCTGTTGTGTTACCGGCAGATATAGGATGAGTGTATACGATCCTCAATAAATAAATAAGAGTGATTTATTTATTGACAGAGTATTTCTCGCAATGTTCACTGACACTGTGAGATGCTCACATCACAATTAACAGGCTGAGGGCAAACCCAGCGCATATTAGGCAATTCGGCTCCAAATCGCTCGCTGAGATTGCTTCCATGGGAGGAAATAACATGCAGTTGTCAAAGACGGCGTTGTCAGCGCTTGGCGTACTGACAATGACGCTCGCGTCGGCATCGCTTGCGTCGGCGCAGGATATCAAAGCCTGTCTCATCACCAAGACAGACTCCAATCCCTTCTTCGTCAAGATGAAGGAAGGCGCTACCGCCAAGGCCGGAGAGCTGGGTATCAGCCTGAGCACATTTGCCGGCAAGATCGATGGCGATGTCGAAAGCCAGGTTGCGGGCGTTGAAACCTGCATTGCGGATGGAGCAAAGGGCATTCTCATCACCCCGTCCGATCCGGCTGCGCTGACGCCGGTGATCGAGAAGGCCAAGGCTTCTGGCGCGCTCGTCATCGCGCTGGATACGCCCTTCGAGCCGGCCGATATCGCCCATGCGACGTTCGCCACGGATAATTTCAAGGCTGGCGAATTGATTGGCCAATGGATAAAGGCGCGCCTCGGCGATGACGCCGCCAACGCCAAAATCGCTTTGCTCGATCTAAGCGCCGCCGAGGTCTCGGTCGATTATCTGCGCGATCAGGGTTTCATGACGGGATTCGGTATCGACACAAAGAACCCCACCGATATCGGGGATGAAGACGATCCGCGCATCGTCGGGCATGATGTCACCAGTGGCAATGAGGAGGGCGGCCGTCAGGCGATGGAGAACCTCCTGCAGAAAGATCCCGGCGTCAATGTTGTCTATACGATCAACGAGCCCGCAGCCGCAGGCGCTTATGAAGCGCTCAAAGCCGTTGGCCTTGAAGGGCAAGCAACGATTGTCTCGGTCGATGGGGGCTGTCCGGGCGTGCAGAACGTCAAGGATGGCGTGATCGGGGCGACATCGCAACAATATCCTCTGCTTATGGCATCACTGGGCATCGAGGCGATCAAGAAATACGCCGAAGACGGCACGATCCCGGAGCCTTCGCCCGGGCTGGATTTCTTCAATACCGGCGTTAATCTCGTGACAGCCGAACCGGTTGACGGCGTTCCCTCGATCTCGGTTGAAGAGGGACTTGAGCGCTGTTGGGGCTAACCCGGCGCGGGCAAACCATGCGAAGGGGCGTTTGGCGTCCCTTCCCTTCCGCTTGACCATACTGTCTGAACGGCTTTGACCGATGACGTCGTCGCGCGCATATTTATGGCAGGGAGAAAACCATGACGGATGTTACCGGACCGTCAACGCAAGGCCATGAAGACGATAGCGTCCTGTACGCCAGCGACGTGAACGCCGCCAGCTTCGAGCGCCCGCCCCAAGGCGTGGCTGGCCGGATACAGCACCTGCTCCATGGCAATCCGACGCTCGTTCCGGTTATCGTCCTGCTGGCCGCGATCGCCGCTTTCGGCCTCGTCGCAGGAGCCAATTTCTTCTCCGCCTTCAACCTGACGCTGATCATACAGCAGGTTTCGATTATCGGCATTCTGGCCGCCGCCCAGAGCCTGATCATCATCACTGCGGGCATCGATCTGTCGGTCGCCGCAATCATGGTGCTGATGTCGGTCATCGCTGGCAATCTGGCGGTTCATCTCGGCGTTCCTGCGCCGCTCGCCCTGCTTGCAGCTTTCGCAGGCGGGAGCGCGGCGGGACTGATGAACGGGCTGTTAATCACGAAAGTCAAACTCCCGCCCTTCATCACCACGCTGGGAACCTGGTCGATCTTCTATGCGCTTAATCTCTGGCTCTCGGGCGCGCAGTCGATCCGCAGCCAGGACATTGACGAATATGCGCCACTGCTGAAATTCTTCGGCAATTCCATCGATATAGGCGGCGCACGGATTACCTTTGGATCGCTCCTTATGATCGCTGTGTTCCTCATGCTCTGGTACATGCTCAACAAGACAGCATGGGGCCGGCATGTATACGCGATTGGCGACGACAAGGAAGCGGCGGAACTTGCAGGCATTCGCACGGATCGAACCCTGCTGTCCGTCTATGCGCTCGCCGGCTTCATTTGCGCAGTGGCGGCGTGGGCCTCGATCGGACGCGTAGGCTCGATCAGCCCGCAATCCTTCTATGAAGGCAATCTGCAATCCATCACGGCTGTTGTCATTGGCGGGATTTCGCTTTTTGGCGGACGCGGCTCGATCCTCGGCGCACTGTTCGGAGCGCTGATCGTCGGGGTCTTCCAGTCCGGATTGCGGCTTGCGGGCGTCGAAGTACTCTGGCAGGTCTTTGCGATTGGATGGCTGATCATTATCGCGGTCGCGATCGACCAGTGGATCAGAAAGGTTTCGGCATGAGCGCAGAACCTATTCTCAAGGCGCGCGGGCTGGTTAAGCATTATGGGCGCGTGACCGCGCTCGACGATGCCGATTTCGACCTGCTGCCCGGCGAAATTCTTGCCGTCATCGGCGATAATGGCGCAGGCAAATCATCCCTGATCAAGGCAATCTGCGGTGCGATCCAGGTCGATGCGGGCAGAATTTTCTTTGAAAGCCGGCCGGTTCAGTTCAACTCGCCGCTGGATGCGCGCGAAGCCGGGATCGAGACGGTTTATCAGACATTGGCCCTGTCCCCTGCCCTGTCGATAACGGATAATATGTTTGTCGGCCGTGAAATCCGAAAGCGGGGCTTTCTGGGCAAATACCTCAAGATGCTCGACCGCAAGGAGATGGAGCGGGTTGCAAGGCAAAAACTCTCCGATCTCGGGTTGATGACGATCCAGAACATCAATCAGGCCGTCGAGACGCTCTCGGGCGGGCAGCGTCAGGGCGTCTCCGTCGCCCGCGCCGCCGCCTTCGGCTCCAAGGTCATCATCATGGACGAACCGACCGCGGCGCTCGGCGTCAAGGAATCCCGGCGCGTGCTGGAACTGATCCTCGACGTGAAATCGCGTGGCATACCGATCGTCCTGATCTCGCACAACATGCCGCATGTTTTTGAAGTCGCCGACCGTATTCATATCCATCGTCTCGGCCGGCGCCTGTGTGTGATCGACCCGAAGGACTATTCGATGGCCGACGCCGTCGCGTTCATGACTGGTGCGAGAGAACCGCCAACGGAGGCTGTAGTTGCATGAAACGCTCAACCGTGAATGACATTATCGCCGAGGCCGACGCGTTTATCAGGTCTTTCGGCTATATCCTGCCGCCATTCGCCTATTGGTCGCCGGAAACAATGCGCCAGCGCAAAAGCGAGATCGCAGGCATTGTCGATGCGCGGCTCGGCTGGGACATCACCGACTATGGACAGGGGCGCTTCGATGAACTCGGCCTGTTCCTGTTCACCGTCCGCAATGGCGATGTGGCGGATCTCAAACGGGGGACCGGCATGCTCTATGCGGAAAAGATCATGATCTCCCGCGAGAACCAGCTCTCTCCCATGCACCGTCATATCGTCAAGGCGGAGGACATCATCAATCGCGGCGGCGGCAAGCTCGTGCTGGAACTCTTCAACTCCGCTCCAGATGGAAGCATCGACCGCAAGAGCGACGTCGTCGCGCCCTGCGATGGCCTCAACCGGACGCTGAAGGCGGGCGAGCGCCTGTCGCTGACGCCGGGGGAGAGCGTAACGCTGCTGCCGGGGATCTGGCATGCCTTCTGGGCCGAGGCGGGCGACGTGCTGATTGGCGAGGTCTCGACCGTCAATGACGATCTGACCGACAATGTCTTTGCCGAACCGATCGACCGCTTTTCCGCAATCGAAGAAGACGTCGATCCGGACCGGTTGCTGGTTTCGGATTATCCGCAATGGCTGGCATAGACGCTCAGCGTGTCGCCGGAATCGCGGCCCGCATTCGGGCAAGAGCGGCGGAAAGCGACCGGCTGCTGGTCGCGATAGCCGGTCCGCCCGGAGCGGGCAAGTCCTCCCTGACGCAGCATCTTCTCGATGCGCTGAACGAAACATCTCCGGAATGCGCAGCCCTGGCGCCGATGGACGGATATCATTATGACAACCGTATCCTGACCGCCCGCGCGATGCTTCACCGGAAGGGCGCGCCGGAGACCTTCAACGTCCACGGGCTGCTTTGCGATCTGCAGCAGATAAGAGCGGGCGCGCATGATGTCGCTGTCCCGCTCTTCGATCGTGCGGCAGATTTCGCCCGCGCGAACGCAGCCCTCATCAAGGCTGACCAACACAAGATCGTTCTGGTCGAGGGCAACTATCTCCTCCTCAACCGCCCGGTCTGGTCGGATCTGGCGGCTTTATTCGATCTGACCGTATATTTATCTGTGGACACGGCTGAGCTGGAGAAACGCCTCATCGCCCGTTGGCTGGATCACGGCCTCGATCGCGCCGCCGCCGAAAAGCGCGCCCGCGACAATGATCTTGAAAATGCAAACACCGTGATAGCGGGCTCTCAACCGGCTGACATTGTGCTCGACAATATGTAAAAGTCCTCATACGGAAGATCTGAGCGTGCGGACCGCTTCCATGCGGGCGCTAACGGCAATCCGCCTCGCGCGTGAACTCGATCAATCACCGGTGTCAGATGGACTGAGATGGCGGCTGCCGGGGTGCAGCCGAATGACCTGGACGCTTGCCGGCGCAAGAAGCCGATCCTGCCCATGACGGGCTGATCGAAAGCAAGCTTTGACGAGCTTGCCAACAGGCCGACGATTCGCAGATCCGGGCTATGCCCTACGCTTGTGGTCCGATCCTGGAGATTTTGCCCGGCTTGCATGGCAGCAAATGCTCTGCCAACGGAGTTATCCACATCAATCGCTATGACTATTTCAGCGCGGTCAAGATCAAGCCAGTTGCCCCGACGATGCAAGCGCGGCCAGTCAATAATTGTGTTCATACTCCAAGAACGCCAATCATGCGTCAGATATTACGTTGATTTTCCATACAATTCCTCAGGAATCGCAACTTAGTATGTATACAATTACTACGGGTAAGGTATGCAAACAGATAAATTTATAAATGGTGCTGAAGAGCAGCAAATCAATTTTTACCCAAATCAACAATTTTATTTTTGTCAAGCGCGTAATT
>JAHQVI010000014.1 GCA_019634405.1 Hyphomicrobiales bacterium | reverse complement strand
TATCCCCTGCAAAATCGCATTGCACTGCAACACAATTCAACACACCTTCAATTTGCGCAATCGCACTTTCGCTCGGCACCATTGCGGGATGAACGCGCTGCTCGATACCGGTTTCGGTTTTCGAAGCCACGCCAAGCAGCTTGATCTTGTAACCAAGTTCGTCCGCAGCTTCGATATCATCCTGGGAAATGGTGCGAATGCCTTCCAGATAAACATTTTCGAAGGAGACTTCCACGCCAAACGCCAAGCTGGCCAGAATGGCTAGTTTGTGCGCGGTATCGTGCCCGTCAACGTCGAAGGTCGGGTCTTCCTCGGCGTAACCGGCCCGCTGCGCATCGGAAAGCACCGCATCGAATGGCTGGTCGTCATTCTTCATATGCGTCAGGATGTAATTGCAGGTGCCGTTGAGAATCCCGTAAATGCGCGACACGCGATTGCCTGCAACACTTTCCCTCATCGTCTTGACGATCGGAATCGCGCCTGCGACAGCCGCCTCGAAATTGAGCGCCACATTATGATCTTCGGCCAGGCGAGCGAGCGATACGCCATGTTTGGCGAGCAATGCCTTGTTCGCGGTCACGACATGCTTGCCGGACGACAGCGCGGCTTCGACGGCTTCTCTTGCCGGCCCTTCATCACCGCCGATGAGTTCAACGAAAATATCGATCGTTTCGCTACGTGCAAGCTCGACAGGATCGTCAAACCACTCATAGCTAGAAAGACTGACGCCCCGATCCTTGGCGCGGTCGCGGGCGCAAACCCCGGTCACCGTCAAACTGCGCCCACAGCGTTCCCGAAGAAGCGCCCCATTCCGAGCAAAGAGGTTCAATACTCCGCAGCCGACCGTACCGAGGCCGGCTATTCCTATCCTGATTGCGTCCATCTACCGTCCCAACGGTCGTTCCGTATGTCTGTCCAGAGCGGAAACCGGGCGTGGCGGAGATCGCCAATCCCGGCATAGCAGGCCCCATCAATGATGGTTCAGCTATTCCGCCCGGTCGCCAACGGAATGACGTTATGCATGTTCGTTGAGACTTCGGACAGGAATTTCTTCACATTTCTTGCTGCCTGACGCGTACGCTGCTCGTTTTCGACAAGCGCAAGCCGGACATATCCCTCGCCATACTCACCGAAGCCGATGCCCGGCGCTACGGCGACGCCCGCTTTTTCAAGAAGCAGCTTCGAAAATTCCAGCGACCCCAGATCCCGCATTGATTCGGGCAAAGGCGTCCAGGCAAACATCGTGGCGGGTGGAGCGGGGATCTCCCATCCGGCGCGGCTCATCGATTCGACGAGGCAATCCCTGCGGTTCTTGTAGATCTGCCGCGTCTCCGCCACACAGGACTGATCACCGTTCAGAGCGGCGGATGCGGCAACCTGAATAGGCGTGAACGCACCATAATCAAGATAGGACTTCACGCGAGCGAGCGCTCCGATCAGACGCTCATTGCCAACGGCGAAACCCATGCGCCAGCCGGGCATGGAGTAAGTCTTCGACAGAGACGTAAATTCGACCGCCACGTCCATCGCACCCTTGACCTGAAGGATGGATGGCGGTGGCGTCGGATCGAAAAAGATCTCTGCATAGGCAAGGTCAGACAAAATAATGAGATCATTTTTCCGAGCGAAATCAACGACTTCCTTGTAGAATTCGAGATCGGCGACCTTCGCGGTCGGATTGGATGGATAGTTCAGGACCAGTGCCAGAGGCTTCGGGATCGAGTGTCGTACCGCGCGGTCGAGCGAACGCAGAAATTCTTCGTCGGGGTCCGCCGGCATGGAACGAATCGATGCGCCGGAAATGATGAAGCCAAATTCGTGGATCGGATAGGTTGGGTTGGGCGAGAGAATGACATCGCCCGGCGCTGTAATCGCCTGCGCCATATTGGCGAAGCCTTCCTTCGACCCGAGCGTTGCAACGATCTGCGTGTCCGGGTTCAGCTTAACGCCAAAACGGCGCTCGTAATAAGCCGCCTGAGCACGCCGAAGACCGGGAATGCCTTTCGATGCCGAATAGCGATGGGTGCGCGGCTTTGCGACAGTTTCAACCAGCTTGTCGACAATATGCTGCGGCGTCGGCAGATCCGGATTGCCCATCCCGAAATCAATGATATCCTCACCGGCCGCTCGCGCCTGGGCCTTGAGCTTGTTGACTTGCTCAAAAACATAAGGCGGAAGCCGCTTGACGCGGTGAAAATCTTGATCAGGTGTTGGCACCGGTAATTCCTCCAGAGCGTTGCCGTTTCGTTGCACGCCCCTTGGCCGGAATACTGTTCCTGTCCGGGGCGCTGGTGATGGATGCTTGCCGGGCCCGTTGAGTGCCCGCTGCACCGCGCCCGCTTTCAGCGCGCTAACGCTGTTCTATTTCCTCCACGGCGTCGGCGCCATGAGTTTTTTGTTCGTCGGAAAGATCGTTGATCGCCTGCTTCTGTTCTTCGGGGCTCAATATGCCCTGACCGATACCTTTCAGACCCGAAAGACGCGGATACAAAGTCTGACCGCATCCAGACAACCCTACGACGCAAATTGCTGCTATCAATAGCCTGACCGTGGTCTTCATGAATCCCTCAATAAGCCCGTCCCTGAATTCGAGAACGCCCCCACAAAAACAGATCGATTCGATTGAAATTTGGCAACAGTTATCATTTCTTGCCATAAAGAAAAATAAAAATAGAAGTGAACTGCATTCTGGCGTTTTGGGCTTATCGTCAGATGTTGATGTTCCGTCACTATTTGTGGAGAAAAGGCGAGTTTTTGACGAATCAGCGGGCCCTCATGGGTCATCTCGTTCGTTTTGCTATAGTACACATAGGTGGTTTACCGATTGGGCTTGAGCATTTGGAGTGGGTCAATGCAGAAGAAGGACGACGGAGATAACGATTTACCCCAGGCTCAATACACCTTGAAAGATCCTGAACAGCTCACCCAGAACATGCTGCGGACGATGAGCATGGGTAGCCAGGCGCTTGCCCGCTGGCTTGACGACAAACGGGCGGACAATCCGCAAAAACTCGCCAATGAATGGAACGAGGCGGGCGCAGTGATTGCGCGTGTCATGTCGGCATGGGCGACCGATCCGGAAAAATTTACCGAGCGGCAAGCGAAACTGACTGAAAATCTGATTGATCTCTGGGGACGCACCAATCGCCGTTTTCTTGGCGAAACGGTTGAGCCCCTTGTAAAGCCCGCACTCGGCGATGGCCGCTTTCGCGATCCCGAATGGAACGACAATCCTTTTTTCGATTTCTGCAAACAGGCCTATCTCCTCAGCACAAACTGGGCGCAGGATATGATCAATGACGCCGAAGGCGTCGACGAAGCGGTACGCCGGCGCGCCCATCTTTACCTCAACCAGATCACAAGCGCGCTTTCGCCTTCGAATTTTCCGCTAACAAATCCCGAAGTGCTACGGACGACCATGTCCTCCAACGCGGAGAACCTTGCTTCCGGAATGGCCCAGCTTTTGAAGGATCTGGAAACGTCCGGCGAGTTGCTCAAAATCAAGCAAACCGATCTGAGCGCTTTTTCGGTTGGGGAAAATCTTGCGGTTACGCCGGGCAAGGTCGTTTACCGCAACGATATTATGGAACTGATCCAGTACAGCCCGGCCACCGAGATGGTTTTTCAAGTTCCCCTGATTATCGTCCCGCCATGGATCAACAAATATTACATTCTCGATCTCGTACCGAAAAAATCATTTATCGCCTGGCTTGTCGATCAGGGGTTTACCGTATTCGTCGTATCCTGGGTCAATCCAACCGAGCAACTCGCGCACAAGACGTTCGAAGACTATGTTCGCGAGGGCGTTCTTCAGCCGCTGGAATGGGTGCTCAAACTTACCGGACAGCAAAAGACCAACGTGATGGGCTATTGTGTTGGCGGGACATTGCTTGGAACGGCTCTTGCGTATATGGCGGCGACGGGCGACGACCGTTTCAACTCGGCATCGTTTCTCGCGACGCAGCTCGACTTCTCCAAGGCAGGCGATCTCCTTGCCTTTATCGACGACGAGCAACTGGCAAAGCTCGAATCAACCATGGCGGAACATGGCTATCTCGATGGTGCGCGCATGTCAGCCGTCTTCAACATGTTACGGCCGAAGGATCTGATCTGGCCCTATGTCGTCAACAATTATCTGCTTGGCAAACAGCCCTTCCCGTTCGACCTGCTCTACTGGAATTCCGACACGACGCGGATGTCTCCGGCCAATCACAGTTTCTATCTGCGGGAATATTACCAGGCTAACAAGCTGGCGAAGGGCGAGCTGGAAATTGGCGGCGTCAAGCTGGATCTGGGCAAAGTGACATTGCCCATCTATGAGCTGGCGACGCGCGAGGATCATATTGCGCCGGCGCAGTCCGCGCTGCTTGGCGCAACGCTGCTTGGCGGTCCGGTAAGATATGTTCTCGCCGGGTCAGGGCATATTGCCGGCGTCATCAATCCTCCGGCCTCGAACAAATACATGCACTGGGTTCCGGACGATCAGGATCTGAAAAATTACGCTTCCGTGGAAGACTGGCTCGAAAGCGCGACAGAGGTGACCGGCTCATGGTGGCCGGACTACGCACATTGGCTCGCGCCTTTGTCAGGCGAAAAGGTTCAGGCGCGCGAACCGGGCACCGAAGACCATCCTCCCCTGTGCGATGCGCCGGGCACTTACGTCAAGGGCTAACCGCACCACTCCTACCGGCTATCGCGTGAAAAATCCGCTCATCCTTGCCGCCAGATCGTCGGCGGCAAGATCACGGAAGAAATTGTCCGCACCCGGAATTACGTCAAGCTTGATATGATCCATACCCGGAATGCCCTCGACGGCAGGTATGATCTCATTCGACAGCGGATCCAGATCGCCGACCACCACAAGTATCGGCATCGCGATATGCGGCAATATGCTGGGCGTATACAGATTCTGATTCGCGCCGTAATAGTTTACGAAAGCCGCCGACGTAACCTTGGCTCTTGGGCAACTCAGAAAAGGCACATCGACAAGCAGCTTGGTCGCATCGCCCTCATCGACGTATTTCTGCGCCTGAGCAAGGATAGGCTGCAGGGACTGACGAAATTTGAATGAGAATTGCTGTTCCAGCGTCGCGGGCGAATCCGCGATGGGTGCGATCAGAACGAGCTTCTTGACAGCCGGGTCCGGCGATTTCGCAGCATAGACGGCGACCTGATTGCCACCCCGGCCATGACCGGCCAACGTAATGTTCGAAGCGCCCTGGCTCTTGAGCCAGTTCACCCAACTGGCAAGTTCAATCGCTGCGTCTTCGTTCCTGTGGTCTTGTTCGATGGCGCAATTATAAAGACCACGCCTCTCGTTCAGACCAAGGCTCAGCGTTATCGAAAGCGTATTCTGGCCGTTTTCGCGAAGCAGCTCCTGTAGCGCTGACAGGATTTCCATCCTGTTATGCGTGAGCGTATCGTGAAGGAGAATCACGACCCCGTCGGATTGCAGCGATTTTCCGGGGGCCATCTCAAGATTGCCAAGAACGGTCAACCCCTCCACTTCAATCGCGACATCTTCCGCCTTGACCGGACCGGATAGCATTGTCACGCAGACAACAGCGAAAAGGCTCCGTATCCATCCGTGCAGCATTATTTCAATGATCCCCATCAGTTTTTCACGCACTTTGGCTTGTACTCTAAGGGTTTAGGATAGTTCAGACTGTGTCGGCAATGAGCCGGTTACCGCTTATTTGTTAGCGTTTTCCGCCGCAGACGCTTTCGGCGGATCGCCATGATATTGAAAACCTCCGTCGCCGCGGCGAAAGCCATCGCAAAGTAGATATAGGCGCGTGGAATGTGGAAATGCAGACCGTCCGCAATAAGCGCGACACCGACCAGCATCAGGAACGTCAGCGCGAGCATTTTCGTCGTCGGGTGACGCTCGATGAAACTCGCGACAGGCTCGGCGGCGATATACATGACTCCGATTGCGAGAATGACGGCTGCAATCATAACCTCGACATGATCGGCCATGCCCACAGCAGTCACGATAGAATCAATGGAGAAGATCGCGTCAATCACGACGATCTGAGCGATCACGGCGCTGAACGCCACCGAGGTCGCGCTTGACGTCTTGTCATGTCCTTCGTCTTCACCTTCAATCTCGGCGTGAACTTCCTGCGTCGCCTTGACGATCAGAAAAATTCCGCCTGCGATAAGGATCAGGTCGCGTACGGAAATATCCGCGCCAAGAACGCTGAACAGAGGCGCTGTCAGACCCATTATCCAGAAGATGGTGAGCAGCATCAGGACGCGGAATGCAAGGGCGAGCGCAAGCCCGATCTGCCTGGCGCGCATGGCCTGATCGGGCGGCAGCTTTTCGGTAACAATGGAGAGAAAAATTACGTTGTCGATACCGAGCACGATTTCCAACGCGCTGAGTGCAAGGAAGCTTGCCCACACGTTAGGGTCCAGTAATAACTCCACCGGTTTCTCTCCTTAAGCGCCTGCTGTGCATTCTGAGCGACCGTCTAATCGAAAGCTTTATCGTGTAAAGACTTTTCAGGGAACCCTTTGCTGAGGATTATCCTGCATCAGATTACAATTGGGGATTTGAGGCGACGTCGCCACGGACACTTCGCAATAGCCCGACAGCCAGCAAATATACGGTCGAGACGGCGATGACCGCCTGAAGAAGGGGCGAGGCCGGGAATCCCTGATAGACAATCGCGATCGCGGCCATGCCCCAGGCAATGACGGCAACTGATGTCAGCTTTCGCAGCCGAACAACCCGGACCGGATGAATCCACTTGAGCGGCACCAGCGTCAGCGCCGCCAATATCGCGATGATTGCAATATTGAGCCCTGCAGGCATCGCAAACGCCAGCATGTAGAACGCGACAACATTCCAAAGGGCGGGGAAGCCGACGAAGAATCCGTCCCTAGTCTTGCTCTCGACATCGATGAAGTGAAACAAGGAGCTGAGGAGCACAAGCGACGTTCCCAGCCACCCAAACCCATCGGGCATCAGCTGCGCTTCATATATGATGAATGCCGGGATCAGGACGTACGTAATATAATCGATGATAAGATCAAGCCGGTCGCCGGAAAAACGCGGCAGTTTTTCTGTGACCCCGACTTTGCGCGCCAGGGGCCCGTCAACGCCATCGATAATCAAAGCGGCGCCGAGCCATGCGAACGCAGCTTCCCAGCGATGGGCAGCCACCTCAAGCAGGGCCTGAAAGCCGAGCACAATACCCAGCGCTGTCAAACCATGCACCCCGAAAGCGACGAAACGGCCATCGATCATTGCAATGCCCCAATATGCAAAAGGCGGCCGATGGCCGCCTCATATCCGAAAATGCAATTCGCTTTTAGAAGCGGTGTCTGATTTTCCCCTTGATCAAAACATCGTCCTGCTGGTTGTCAACTTCAGCATTTGGCGTTTCGTCTGCGCTGTTGCCGTAGAGAAGTTCAAGGCCGAAATCAACCTTCGGAATCTTACCGATAGTCCCGACACCAGGGATAGTAAGCTCCGTCTCGCCGGACGCATCGCCTGGCGTCGTCAGCATCAAGCCGGTCGAGCCGTCTGTCTGCTCGATGTTAAGATTTGCCGCAGGCGCTTCAGGCGCCACCTGCCCCGCAGGAGGCTTGATAGGCGTCTCCGTAAACGCGGCAGCGTACATCGCCCCAAAGGCTGACGCCGCAAGCGTGACAGCAATAATCTGCACCGTTTTTTTGAGTGGATGTTCGGTCATCTCGCTCAACTCCAGAATCTTATGACTCTAAAGATGACCTTTGAAGACGGTCATTTCAAGCTTCTTAGATGCCACCATAAGTCATTGTTTTTCAAAGATAATTTAAACTGATCAAAAAGATACGTGGCGCTGACGCAACATATTTTTTGCACCGGGCCATATTTTCGCCCCAAAAACACAGGCGTTTTTCCATAACATACAAAAAATTCCCTCAAAAGTACTCAAATGCCAAAAGAGTGAGATAATTATGCACTGAATATCGTGGAAAACCTTGAATTTTCGCCACATTTCAGCCTTGACACATTCTCGCCCTATTTATAAAAATTTTCATAATCCGTAAATGGTTCAGCCTTGCCTGCTATGGGGCCATCTGTGCTGACACTGGGTCTCGATCCAGCCAAGGAAATCCGCTCCCCCGCCAACAACCGGCAGAACCAGGCGCGCTGGCTTTGAGAACGGATGCAGACGCTTGATTTCTTCAAGAACTTCTTCGCTCCGCCCCCGCGTCGTCTTGATCATCATCCCGATCTCGGAATCTTCCTCGACGCTGCCTTCCCAAACATAGATCGCACTCATTTGCTCAATAAGATTAACACAAGCTGCCAGACGTGCTTTGACAAGCACATGCGCCGCTTTTTTTGCATCGCTCAATGTAGGAAATGTGGTGTAAACCAAAACTGCATTCGTGCCATGCGATGATGGTTCCGCCGGTTCACCTTGTGTCTGTCTGACCGGCGCTGCAGGTCGATCGTCATTCGTTGTGGTCATCACAGCCATATCCTGATGTTGGAGCGTGCCATCATAAGCGAAAATCTACATTTCGTCGCCAGTAACACCGACGAGGCGCGAGAATCATTGAGATATCTGACGCACAGATACGGCAATGCCGATCCTGATGACGCAAGCGCTGTCGTCGCTCTCGGAGGGGATGGGTTAATGCTGCAAACGCTGCATAAATTCATGCGGCGACGGATACCAATCTACGGGATGAACCGTGGATCGTTCGGCTTTCTCATGAATGAGTACAAACCCGATGATCTGTATGAGCGGCTCGCCAAGGCAAAAACGAACATAATTCATCCGCTGAGAATGAAGGCAGAAATGATCTATGGCGGCACCGGCGAAGCGCTTGCTATTAACGAAGTCTCGATCTTCCGGCTCAGCCATCAGGCGTCGAAATTGAGCGTTGCGGTCGACGGTAAGATGCAGCTGAACGAACTGGTCTGCGACGGTCTGCTGATCGCGACGCCGGCAGGAAGCACGGCATATAATTTTTCCGTTGGCGGCCCGATTCTTCCGATCAATGCCTCACTGCTGGCCCTGACGCCAATCAGCCCATTCCGTCCGCGCCGTTGGCGAGGCGCGCTGCTGCCAAGCTCCGCCAGCGTCACTGTGGAGGTCCTGGAAGCCGAAAAGCGGCCAATGAGCGCCGTAGCCGACCATACGGAAATCAGAAATGTCGTGAAGGTCAACATTTCCGAAGACCGGGAGATCGGCATTCAGCTCCTTTTCGATCCCGGACATGAACTCGGCGATCGCATTATGGCGGAGCAATTCCGCCATTGATCTGGCCAGCGCATAAAGCTCAGGCTTCAAACGGGATGGTCGGCCGGCTTGCAATCTGAGTCAGATCCGGCCGTCCACGATCAGCAGGCGTCTCCTGCGCTGTGCCGATATAGATAAATCCGGCAAACTTTTCATGCTGCGCAAGCCCGAAGGCATTCGCAACATCGGGATCGAAGCTGTACCATTCCGTCAGCCATTGCGCGCCAAATCCCGCAGCGACTGCGGCATGTAAGAGATTCATGCAGACCGCGCCGGCAGAAAGGACCTGTTCCCATTCCGGACAGGCGGGATGGTCGATCGGAGATGAGATGGTAACGATGACGAGAGGCGCGCGCGTAAAACGTGTCCGCTCCGCTTCCAGCCGTATATCGGATGCATACGACTCTCTTGCGGCGCAGATCTCTGCGAGCTTGGCGCCGAACGCGCTTCTTGCCTCCCCCTGCAACAAAATGAAACGCCACGGCGTCAATTTTTTGTGATCCGGCACACGCCCACCCGCTTTCAGGATCAACTCAAGCGTCCCATCATCCGGTCCGGGATCAGCAAGCGCATTCGCTTTAACTGACCGGCGTGTAAGGAGCTGCGTAATAACTGGTTCATTCATATTTTCGGTTTCCGGATGGGTCGTTTCACATAGATGGCGCGCAGAACGCGACGGACGGCTGAGATTTCTGGAATTGGCATAGACTTGTAATGGGTACTGGACAAGCAACTGTAAAGCTGGGAAATGTGAGTATCCCGAAATTTAACCCTAGTTTGCACCATGCCCTGGAACTGGTTGAAACGCCCGATTCATCTGCTTTTCATCCTCACGGCCGCCGGGATGATGGGAAGCGTTTCCGCTGGCGCCGTCGAGCCCGGCGAGGAACTTGGACGACTGGAAAGCAGGCCGGGTTTGCCCGACCGTAATCCACTCTTCAAAGAGAATGTCACCCTGTCGGCAACGCTCGCGCCTGGATTACCGGCTCTTTCAGAGGGAATAAGCTGGAAGGTCTACGAATATCAGGCGCAAGATGCGAAGAAAGAGAACCGGACGCCTTTATATAGCGGGTCGAACTCTGCGCCCGCGTTGAAGCTGAAGCCTGGACGATATCTCGCAGAAGTGACCTATGGACTCGCCAGTAACGAGGAAGCGTTCGACGTCCCGTTCGCGGAACCTGTCACGCCGGTCATCCACGTCAATGGAGCCACCCTCAATGTGCATGCGGTCGCAATGGAAGGTGGAGAAAGACTGGATGGCATGTTCTTCACTTTGCGCAAGAAAGGGGGGAATGACGAAGCGGATGAGTTGATACGCTCTAGCCTGCCACAAGCTGTGTTCCGCATTCCGCCCGGCAAATATACGCTTGAGGCGCATCATGGTCTTGCATCGGTCGAACGTGCGATCACCGTCAAAGCCGGAGAAAACCGGAATATCGAAATAAAGATGGATATGGGGCTTGTTACCCTTTCCGCAGTTGCTAAAGAGGGCGGCGAAGCGCTAGAAGGCACGACCTTCTTCGTTTATGACACGAGCGAGACCGGACGAAACCGCGAAATCATAAGATCACAGCTTACCGAACCCAGCTTCAGCCTTCGCTCCGGTCAATATCGGATCGCCGCAACGCTTGGACTTGCACGCACAGAACTGGATTTGACTGTCAAGGCCGGCGATAAATTGCAGCAGGACCTTGTATTGGATGGCGGCAATTTGAAATTGAAGTCGATCCTGAACAAGACACCGTTGGATCGGACTGTGCTCTACCGGATCTATGGCCTTTCGCAAAATCGCGATGACACGAATCAGGGTGAAGTCCTTCGTTCTACGATCGCCGCCCCGACGCTGTTTCTGCCCAGCGGTCGATATCGCGTCGAAAGTCAGTTCGGATTTCATAATGCCCGGCAAACGCGGGAGATCGAGATTAAAGCCGGCAATATCGAGAACATCGATTTTGTGCATCGGGCGAGCAACGTGAAGCTGCGCCTCGTCAACCAGATCGGCGGAAATCCTCTCACGCCCGTCAAGTGGACGCTGAAATACGGATCGGGCACCGTGCTGATTTCACAGGACGCCGAACCGGATCTGATCTTGCAGGATGGTTCATATCATGCGATTGCACGGCATGGTTCGAAAACCTACACTCAAACTTTCGACGCAAAGTCAAATAACGACCAAACTATTGAGCTTATTGTCAAGAAAGCGATCGAATAGCTGATAGCGTTTCCAAGAGTCCTTTAAGCATGACGCTAAAGCAAAAATTCTGGTCAAAGCAGCAAACAGGCTGAATATCGATAGGTTAATGCGAGCCGGGAATTGCATCTGGAACATGACAAGACTGCTCACGAGACGCCTTGGTGATCTTTGCACGGGCGCAATATTGGCTATCCTGCTCCTTACGGCGCAGATAGATGGCGGGCACGCTCAGACCGACAATCAAGCGGTCCTTGTGCTCGATCATTCCGGAAGCATGTGGGCGCAGATCGAGGGAACATCGAAAATCGTGATCCTGCGCGACAGCGTAAAGGCGATGTTCGATGAATATCAGGGCAAGATCGATCTTGGCGTGATTGCCCATGGCGCGCAGAAAAGCCAAGCCTGTGATTCGATCGATACCGTGAAAGCGATCGGCGCGATCGACCCGAAAAGCGACTCACAGGAGCTGGAGAAGGTCAATCCGGCCGGATCTGCAGCCATCGCCGGATCGCTGAATGCCGCCGGCGAACTTTTTGACAAGAACGGCATTCGCAACATCATCATGATCAGTGACAGTACGGATGACTGCAATGCAGACCCCTGCGCCATCGCAACGTCGCTAAAGCAGAGAAACCGGACTCTGATCGCCCATGTCATCGCATTCAGTGAGCAGGATTTGGAACCGCTTCGGGCGCTTTCCTGCATTTCGGGCAGCACGGGCGGAACCTTCCAGACCGCCAGCAATGCGACCGAATTGAACACCGCACTGCGCAATGCTTTCGAAGCGACACAACGCCCGCCACAGCCCAATCAGATCTTCGGTTCAGAGAACAGCTTGATCCCTGAGGTCTTGCTTTCCGACGATCCCGGTACAATTGTTCTGTCGGCAGTTCTCTCAAGCGGTGCTTCTCCCTTGAGCAGCGGAGTGATCTGGCGTGTCTACAGCATCGAGATCGAGGCCGACGGAAGCTACAAACAGCTTCACAAGCTGAATGATGCCCAGACAGCCATTACGCTGCCGCCCGGCGAATATCTGGTCAACGCCGCTTATGGGCAGGCCAATGTCACCAAGCGCATTACGGTATGGCCGGGGAAACGGACCGAAGATACCTTTAATCTGCAGGCTGGCGGCTTACGTCTCTATGCAACGCTCGCCAACC
Source organism: Hyphomicrobiales bacterium (assembly GCA_019634405.1). Classification (GTDB taxonomy): domain Bacteria; phylum Pseudomonadota; class Alphaproteobacteria; order Rhizobiales; family Rhodomicrobiaceae; genus JAHQVI01. The sequence continues at coordinate 785 of JAHQVI010000014.1, read as the reverse complement.
AGCCGCTTCTGGCCGATAACGCACTCACATTCAATGTCTTTTCGGAAGAAAGCGACCAATTCGGCAACCGCCGCCGCGTTATCGCGAATGCCAGGTCAGGCGTCGTGCTGCGGCTGAACGGCGGCACCTATCGGATCGTCAGCAAATATGGCGACGCCAATTCGGTCATGGAGGTTGATGTTACGGTTGAGTCCGGCAAACTGACCGAGGCGACAATCGATCATCAGGCAGGCAAGGTCACGTTCCGGCTGGTCGAACGTCAGGGTGGCGAGGCGCTCGCCGACACCATCTGGCACATCTATTCAAGTGATGGCGAACTGGTCCGCAAGAGCGGTGGCGCATTCCCGACGCATGTTCTGGCTGCAGGCGAGTATAGCGTTCGCGTCGAGCATGGCGGCCGGGAATTTGCAGCCCGTTTTGCAATCGGCGTCGGGGACCGACAGCAGGTCGAAGTCATCAAGCCGCAATAATCTTCATCCCGGCCTGTCTGACGGAAATCGGAAGAGCGCGCGAGAAGATGATCGGATGGCGCTCGGTCCCGTACATGTCTGCCCGGCATCTCGACAACAAATACCGCCGCCACCCACCCGGACGTCACTTGCCGGGTGCCGCTGAGCTTGTCCTCGGCGCCAGCGCTTCCTGGCGTCTAGAACGTTTTGACGTCATACCGGGTCATATCCGGCGGCATTAAAGTAGTTCTGGCATTCGGTTGGTTTGATCTGGTCAATCGCGTTTCCGATTGTTTGCGATAGGCCTTCAATTGTTCGACATGCGGCCGCCTTCAG